>NZ_PAZX01000008.1:0-153536 GCF_002716225.1 Croceibacter sp.
GGTCACCTCGAACGTGTAGGTGATCACATCGCCGGCAACCTCATTGCCCGTAGCATCCGAGGTCTTCAATAATGTAAGCTCAGGTGTCTGTGTCAAGGTGATCACCGTAGGGTCATTAGTTGAATCACCATCATTATCATCATCTACTAGTTCATCTCCATTATCTGATACGTCCGTAACTGTAACATTTCCTATAGCAGTTCCTTCTACAGAAGCAGAGTTTACTATACTACCATTATCTACATCTGCTTGAGAAACGATATAGTTGGCTGTTGCAGTTCCTGTTTCACCAGGAGCTAACGAACCTGGAGAAATAGCTAAATCTGTACTTCCTGTTAGAACATCATCTACAGTAATAGAAGACACTGATACATTTCCAGTATTTTCTACAGAAAAAGTATAAATGATTGTTTGTCCTGCAACTTCGTTTCCTGTAGCATTTGAAGTTTTAGTTAAAGTTAATTCCGGGTCATTAACTTCTAAATAATCTGGAGTACCATCATTATCTGAATCAACAGGATTATTTGGATCTCCTAATTCTGTTGCAGTAGGTACACCATCATTTTCATCATCTAAATCTCTATAATCTGGTTCTGGGTCGTTATCTGTATTGTTTAATTCTGCTTGTGGATTGGTGGTAACTTGGTTTCCATTTGGATCACCATATCCTACAGTACTATCGAAAGCATTATCTAAACCATCATTATCATCATCCAATCCTGTTAGAGCAATATCTGCAATACCATCATTGTTTACATCATTACCTTCAATAGCATCTACAACACCATCATTATCTGAATCTAAGTCTAAATAGTCTGGATTGTCTTGACCGTCAAAATTAATTGGAGTAATTCCTCCTGCTTCATACGCGTTATCCAACCCATCATTATCATCATCTAACCCAGTTGGTTGAGTATATCCAGCTGTAGTTTGAGATTCAACGTTATCAGGGATTCCATCATTATCTGCATCCTGATCCAAATGATTAGCATTACCATCTCCATCAAAATCAAAAGCTGGTTGAACTAACCCGTCATCATTACCAATTGCTGAATTATTATCGTTATCATCTAAATATGCTGGAACTCCATCTCCATCGACATCTGCATCAAATCCTGGCGATTCAACTACATCAAGAATTCCATCATTATCATCATCTATATCTACAAAATCTGGAATACCATCCATATCCTGGTCATCACAAGCATCTGCTATACCATTTCCATTTACATCTGGACCAAATTCTTGAAAATCAAAAATTCCATTATTATCCATATCAACTGGTTGTTGATAGAAATCTCCATTATCTCCAGAAGTTACTAACCCATTTCCATCTACACTTTCAGGAGATTGAGATCCTAATATACCATCGTTAAATGCTGGATCTGTATTATCTGTAAATCCTGCTTCTGTAGTATCAAAACAACCATCGTTATCTGAATCTAAATCTTGATAATCTGGACCTGCTAAACCATCTGTATTTGGCGCATCGAAGAATACATATGAAGGGTCGTTATATAAATCTATTCTACACTCATCAAAACGTATTGAATAATAACGTTGTTGTGAGGTGTTAGTGTTTTTCACTGCACCAATATTAAATACTAATGGCGCTGCTTGAGTTACATTTCTTTTTTGGAAAAATACTCTATACCTATTATCTATATCTATAGGTTGAACTGGAGCTGCACCAGTATTATTAGCTATAAACTGAGTAATTTGAGGAGAACCCCCTAAATTTTGAGCTAATACATTTGTTGGGTTTCCGATAGCATAACCAGTTGCGTTTTGAACTCTATAGAATTCTCTAACTGTACCATTGTTCGCATTACTATCTATATCTTGAATAAAACCTCCTAATCTTGGAACGGATGCTGGTGAATTATCTGCGGAATTTTCTAATCTTATAGATAATTGAACTGATAAATTACCCGTAGCATTTTGAGCAAAAGTTAATAAAGGCTGAAGTGATCTTTGATTATTATCAACATTGTCTGCTGGATCTGTAAAATCTATACTATTTATTGTAACAGAAGCTGGTTTAGAAACTACAGTTACAATAGCATTTAATCCTGGAGCTGCGTTTGGAAATCTATATCTTGCTCCAACAGTTCCTATACCACTACCTGTCCCTGATATATAAGTACCGCCTTGGAAATCATATCTTGAACCTGTACAAACATCATTTCCGTTTGTATAAAATCCGAATCCTTCCGTAACGTCATCTATACCATCATTATCATCATCTCTATCTTCAGCATTATCTATACCATCACCATCAAAATCATTTGGAGTTGATCTATCTCTAAAGTCAACATTTCCACCTTCACCTAAATCATTATCTGTATCTGGAAGAAGCGCTGGATCATTAATTGTTCCGTTAACATCATTATAACCAACAGTTGTATCAACAGAGTTATCTAATCCGTCACCATCATCATCAGCATTTGCTAAAGTTAGACCTGCTTCAATCGTATCATTTGCTCCTTCATTATCTGCATTTGTATCTAAGTAATCTGGACCATCTGCAGCGCCATCTGTATTTATAGGCAACAACCCTAATCCTTCTAAATCAGGATCATAAGCATCATCTAATCCATCACCATTTGCATCTGTAATTGCAGGACCATCACCACTTGGCAAGGTATAACCTTGAGTTGTTTGAGCCTCCACATTATCTGGAATACCATCTCCATCTGAATCTAAATCTTGGAAATTTGCAATACCATCTCCATCGAAATCGAATTCTGGCTGAACTAATCCATCATCATTACCTACAGCTGCATCATTATCATTATCATCTAAATAAGCTGGAACACCATCTCCATCGACATCTGCATCAAATCCTGGACTTTCTCTAACATCAATAATTCCATCATTATCATCATCTATATCAACAACATCAGGAACACCATCCATGTCTAAATCATTTCCTTCTCTCCAGTCACGATCGCCGCCTGGCATATCATCATCTGGAAAATCTGTAGGGAATTGATTATTATTATCTGGATTATCTTGAAAATCATCTTCACCAAGATTTACATTATCATAAGCATCATCTAATCCGTCATTATCAGAATCTAAACCTGTAGGAAGTGTGTCTGCAACACCATTCATATTAACATCATAACCTTCTGTATTATCAGGTATTGTGTCATTGTCTGAATCTGTATCTAAGTAATCCGGAAGACCATCACCATCTGTATCAGTTGGTACTATTGGCGTTCCATTAGTATCATAATTATCGTCTACTCCATTATTATCTACATCATCAAAAAGTCCTGGAGTTTGATATCCTGCAGTTGTTTGACCTTCAATATTATCTATAATACCATCGTTGTCTGCATCTATATCTATAAAGTTAGGAAGACCATCTGTATCCTGATCTAATGGCTGTGGCGTAGTACCTGATTCAGGAGAATCTTCTGCATCATCTGGAACACCATTAGCGCCAACATTTTGGCCATCTGCAGCATCTGCAGCACCATCGTTATTAGTATCTAAGGCACCGTTACCATTTTCAACGATATCATAAATACCATCGTTATCAGCATCTAAATCAAACTGGTTAGGTATACCATCACCATCTGAATCTAGACCTAAAGTTTGTGGGTTATTATAATTGTCTATACAATCAAACTCAACATTATGCTGCCTTCCACCAGCTGAAACATTTGGCTGATTTGCTTGAACACCAATACGAATAGTATAAGAGCTACTCGATATATGTTTAGTTGTATAATTTACTGAAGGATTTGTATTTCCAGCACCAGTAAACTCTTCAGTTCCACCTGTACCAATTAGGAAGTCACCTTCTGTACTTGTAGAAATTTGTGTTGGATCGTCAATTGTATAAGTATATGGATATTGTGACCAATTTTGCTCACTGTAGTTGTTGTTACCATCTATATCATTAAAGTTAACAAAGAATTCTTCTAATACTACTGGGTTTCCATTTGCAGAATTTACAAAATCAAATCTGTATTCAGTATATGCTCTATCTCCAGCATTTGCTAAAGTAAATGCGGTACGTGGTTTAAATGAACCAGAATCTGATCCGTTATCATCAATTGTAGGAATGCTAGTAACATTTACTAAATCTACTATTGTAACAAGAGCATCTACATTTTGTCCATTAAAGTTTGCAACATTTGGGAATCTAAATACTTCACCTTGAAGAAAGGTGTTGTTATCGCCATCACCACTTTCTTCAGTAAAAGGTTCATCAAAACTTAATGCAGTATGATTACCACAATCTGGCTGGTTGTTTCCGCCATTTGGACCATTTTCATCTGTATCTAAAATACCATCATTATCATCATCTAAATCGACATCATCAAAGATACCATCACCATCTGAATCAATATTTAATACATCTCTCCAATCTCTGTCGCCACCAGGCATTTCATCGTCAGGAAAGTCTGTAGGAAGTTGGTCATTATTATCAGGATTATCCTGAAAATCATCGACCGTTAAATCCACATCATCAAAGGCGTCATCTAAACCGTCATTATCTGAATCTGTTCCGGTTGGTGTAATGTCTGCAACACCATCACCATTAGTATCATATGCTTCTATTAAATCTGAATCACCATCATTATCACTATTGATGTCTAAATAATCTGGTTGATCAAAAGTATCTGTATTAGTTGGCTGGATTGGCGTTCCATTTGTATCGTAAATATCATCTACACCATTACCATCAACATCTGTAAATGTATCATTAGGAGCAACATAACCATCGGTTGTTTGTCCTTCTATATTATCAATTATACCATCACCATCTGCATCAATATCTAAGAAATTAGGTAATGCATCGCCATCAGCATTTAAAGGAGCATCTGTAGTTCCTGAATCTGGAGTATCTTCAACTACATCTGGAACACCATTAACTCCAACACCTTGAGATGGATTGTCGTTTGTATCTATACGACCATCATTATTTGTATCTAAATCTCCATTTCCATTCTCTACAACGTCATAGATACCATCATTGTCATTATCTAAGTCTATTGAATTAGGAACGCCATCACCATCATTATCACAAACTGGAGTTTTTCTATACGTTAAAGCATCAATACCGTGAAAATCTACAGCTGTATAACCATTAGGATATGTATACCTTAATGTAATAGTAGAAAACTCTATCTCAGATTGAAAACCAATTGTAGTTTCAGTATTCTGACCTGCAACTAATTGACCTCTAAGATTACCATTAGCATCATAAGCGTTTACTTGCCCTACTTGACTACCTCCTAATAAATTATTTTCTAAATAACCAACTAAATTACCATCTGCATAATATTCATAACGAACTAATTGTCCGCCAGCTGCATCAAAGATATCTACCCAATCAAAAGAAAAATAATCTAAAGGATCATCAAATGTATAAGTTACAGAGTATTCTGAACCTGCAGGTGCATTTCCAGGACCTTCAATTCTAATACCATCTCCAGCATCTCCTGAAATAAAGTTACCATCAACTGTATCTGCAAAATCAACTGTTCCAGGAATACCTGAATCATCTAATGCTATTGTACCACCATCAAAAGAAGCAACCGTTCCGACAACAGTGTAATCATCTGGTCCTTCTAAAATTTCAACATTGTAACCATTTTCAAAGGCATTTCTTACAAAACCTGATTCTATTGGTCCTTGGGCATTTGTATTACCACCTACAGCAAATACATTATAATTTCCTACCACCCAATTTAAAGCCTCTGGTACTGCTGCTGCTGGAGGTGTTGCCATTGCAGGACATTCATCTACATCTAAGATACCATCATTGTCATCGTCTAAATCGTCGATATTAAAAATACCATCTCCATCTGTGTCTTCTCCACTTGTAGCAAATTCACATTGCCCAAAACTATCTTCTGCAGCTGCATTTTGAGAAGTCCCTATTGCCTGACCATTAGTAGTGTTAACATCATTAGGCACACCAGTTGAAGGGTTTACAGCACCTTCTAACATACCATCAGAATCTACCTGTGTAAACGAAATATTATCTGCTCCTTCTAATGCATCAAAACAACCATCTCCATCAGAATCTACATCTGCAAAATCTGGAATATTATCACCATCTGTATCTGTACTTAAACAAGCCGCTAATATAATCTCGAAAGCGTCATTTCCTGCAGGACCTACTTGCGTTGTATTTATAGTAAACTCACTAATAGTACCGTTAATGCGTAGAGTACCCGCAGCAGTTCCATTAATATCATCCTGCGAACTTTGCGCAGTATGGTCAGGACCAGGAGGCACGCCATTTGCAGCACCACTATCCGTTACAGAATTTGAAGTATACATTAAATCATCTGTAGACGCCAATAAATCCCAAGTTAAACCTCCTTGTAATGTAAATCGTAACGCATTTTGAAGTCCGTTAACTTGCCCACCAACTCTATCTATATTAAAAATAGGATTAGTTACAAAGACAGGATTACCACCATTATCTTGAAAACTAATTGTAAAAGACTGATTTTCTGCCATAATAAGCTCAACAGAAGCATCACCTTCTAATGGCTCAGACCAAAAACCTGCTCCAGCAGCATTAAAGTTTTCAGCTGCAACATTATTAACTCCTGTTTGCGTAATAACTGCAGTAATACCATTACCAAAATTATAACTTGCAGAAGTTCCGTTTAATGTCCAAGTTTGACTCTGTGGTGGCGTACATTGTCCTTCAACAGTATCTAAAATACCATCATTATCATCATCTAGGTCTACATCGTCATAAACACCATCATTATCTAAATCTGCTCTATCAATATCATCTCTAAAATCAACATCTCCACCAGGAAGATTCACATCTTCATCAGAATCTTGTAATGTTGCAGGATCACTTATAATTCCATTAGGAACACTAAACCCATTAGAAGCATCAACAGCATCATTTAATCCATCTCCATCAGAATCTGCTATCGAACTTGGCAACCCACTTTCATTACTATCCGGGACACCATCATCATCACTATCTAAATCTAAAAAATCTGGAGTACCATCTGCATCTGAATCTAATAAGAAAATTTGAACACCTCCATTATCAGTATCATAAGCATTATCTAAACCATCTCCATCAGTATCATTCCCTGTAGATACCTGAAAGCTTAATGTTTCCTGAGCCTCAATATTATCTGGAATACCATCACCATCTGAATCCTGATCTACAACATCTGGAAATCCGTCATTATCCGTGTCTACACAACCACCAACAACAGAAACATTATCAACATACAATACGTCAACTGAATTATCAGGGCCACTAAAACCTCCTGAACCAGTAGTACCTCTAAAAGTTATAACAGGATTAGCATTATTAAAGGTAGTAACTAACGAAATTTGACCAAATGTTAGCACTCCAAAGTCATTAATAACATCTTCTGTTGTAGCTGTATATGCCAACTCTCCATCGATTAAAAGATCTAATGTAGCAGGAACTGCTTCAACAAATTGCGCAGCAACTAGGAAAGTAATTTCATAAGGTTCATTTGGGACAACTGTAATTGCTTGCTCAAGTAAAGATTGCACACCTGCAGGGCTTACAGCNCCAAATACAGCACTTATATTTCCACCACCAGTATTCGCGTCAAACCAGTCTCCATTTCCACTTTCAGTCCAACTGGTAAAATTAGCTTGAAAAGTTCCGTTTACTACTTCTTCAGGACCAGTAGCGTTACATTCATTTATATCAAGAATACCATCATTATCATCATCTTGATCTAAACCATCTGCAACACCATCTTGATCTTGCCCGAAATAAGAAACAGCAGATCTGTATGATGAGGAATTAGCACCAGATAAAGCTAACCTATTTGTAAAATCTGAAGGCATTGGCCAAATGATCTCACCTGTAACTTCATCAAATTGATAGTTAACTTGTAAATCTATATTTTTTCCAATATTTGAGGCACGATTATCCTGTGCAAATGATTGCAAAAGAGAGCCGTAGAAGAAAAATAGAAATAAAATTAAAAACTTTAATAAAGCTTTAAATCTTGGAGTAATAGTAATATTTCCCATATAATAAATGATGGTTATGTATTATAGTCTTGTGTTGCTTATCATCAATACGCATTAATATACGTAAAATTAAGCATTATAGTTTCATTAATACACGTGTTTAAACTAAACGCATGTATGGCTGAACCATATTACAAAAATAGCATTATAGAAATTTGTTAACGGCTCATTTTCATAATTTTTCTTAATTATTCTTAATTATTCGTTAATTGGAATCAATTTATCGATAAAGTGCGCAAGCCTGTAATTTTAACGAAATGATTATTATCTATAATTATTCAAGGTAATAACATCACTTTCAGAATGGCTAGTAGTTGTATATTTGCAGCTTATTTTTATAGAAGTATATGAAATTTAACGAAGAAATAGCTCGCAGAAGAACTTTTGGTATCATTTCGCATCCAGATGCGGGAAAAACTACTTTAACTGAGAAATTACTACTTTTTGGGGGCGCCATACAAGAAGCTGGAGCTGTTAAATCTAACAAAATAAAAAAAGGTGCTACTAGTGACTTTATGGAAATTGAAAGGCAAAGAGGAATCTCTGTAGCAACATCTGTACTTGCATTTGAGTATGATGGTATTAAAATAAATATCCTAGATACGCCAGGTCACAAGGATTTTGCTGAAGATACATTTAGAACCTTAACAGCTGTAGATAGCGTTATTGTTGTAATTGACGTTGCTAAAGGTGTAGAAGAGCAAACTGAAAAACTAGTCGAAGTTTGCAGAATGCGCAATATTCCTATAATTGTTTTCATTAACAAACTTGACCGTGANGGTAAAGATGCCTTTGAACTTTTGGATGAAATTGAACAAAAATTAAGCTTAAAAGTNACACCNTTAAGTTTCCCTATAGGTATGGGTTATGATTTTAAAGGAATTTATAATATATGGGAAAANAATGTAAACCTGTTTAGTGGAGATAGCAGGAAAAATATNGAGGAAACTATTGAAATTGAAGACCTTCAAAGTAGCGAGTTAGAAGAACTAATAGGTACAGATGCCGCAGAAACCTTAAGAGAAGAAATAGAATTGGTTGAAGGTATTTACCCTAGTTTTGATAAGCAAGCTTATAATGATGCAAACTTACAACCCGTATTTTTTGGTTCTGCATTAAATAATTTTGGTGTTAGAGAGCTCTTAGACTGNTTTGTAAGNATAGCTCCTACTCCACGCGCAAAGCNGAGTGACACAAGACTAGTTAAACCTGATGAAAAAGAATTTACTGGATTTGTATTTAAAATNCANGCAAATATGGANCCTAAACATAGGGACCGATTGGCTTTCATAAAAATTGTTTCTGGTAAATTTGAACGAAATGTACCNTATCTTCANGTAAGNCAAGGNAANAANTTACGATTTAGCAGTCCTAATGCCTTTTTTGCTGAAAAAAAAGAAATTGTAGATACTTCTTATCCNGGTGATATNGTAGGGTTACACGATACTGGGAATTTTAAAATAGGAGATACTCTTACCGAAGGTGAAGAGCTTAATTACAAAGGNATTCCTAGTTTCTCTCCAGAACATTTTAGGTATATAAACAATGCAGACCCTATGAAGTCTAAGCAACTTTATAAAGGAATAGATCAACTTATGGATGAAGGTGTAGCTCAATTATTTACACTTGAATTAAATGGAAGAAAAGTAATAGGTACAGTAGGTGCATTACAGTTTGAGGTTATACAATACAGACTAGAACACGAGTATAATGCTAAATGTTCTTACGAAAATTTAAATGTATATAAGGCTTGTTGGGTTGAAGCTAAAGATCCAAAAAGTGAAGAGTTTAAAGATTTTAAACGAGTAAAATCTAAGTTTTTAGCAAAGGACAAAAGAAATCAATTAGTTTTCTTATCAGATAGTCAATTTAGCTTACAAATGACTCAACAAAAATATCCTAANGTAAAATTCCATTTTGTTTCAGAATTTGATAAAGAGTCTAAATAATTTAAATATTAATCTTTATAAGCTAATTTAAGAGCTTAAATATTTTNAAGCAATACTANNNTAAGCTNAAACANAAAAACCACNTGTAAANTAATTTATACAAGTGGTTTTTTTTAATANGNATAAAATAAATCTATATNTACTGATTTATTNATAATAAATACTTATTCAGNTAAGCTTGACCNGTTGGNCCAAAATTAAGAGGCATTGGNGGTTGCTCATAATCTCTTATCTCGCCATGAGCTTTTTCAAATCTTTTAATATTATCATTTAAAGCTTTAGCTAATCGTTTAGCATGTTGTGGCGTTAAAATAATTCTTGACTTTACTTTACTCTTAGGAGTACCTGGCATAATATTTACAAANTCAACTACAAATTCTGAAACAGAATGATTAATTATAGCNAAATTACTATAAGTACCTTGAGCTACTGTTTCATCTAATTCAATATTTATCTGACCCTTTTTACCTTTTGGGTTTTGTGGTTTCTTTTCGTCTGACATTTTTTTGTTTTTATAAATTAAAAAAGTTACTCATTTTAGTTAGTTAAATTAAAAAAGATAAATCCTCTCTAATTAACTATTAACTAAAATAAGTAACTTTCATACACTCTCACCTTATTAGGTGAGATTTATATTAAAGAGTTTGTCTAATTANTTAGACAAACCCTATTAATTATAGTTCACTTCAGTTTCCTGTTTAGCTTCAACCATTTCGTTCATTTCCTCTTTAGAACCTACAATAATGTTATCATAGCGACGCATACCTGTTCCTGCAGGAATTCTGTGTCCTACAATTACATTTTCTTTAAGACCTTCTAAAGAATCTACCTTACCGCTTACTGCAGCTTCGTTTAATACTTTAGTTGTTTCTTGGAAAGAGGCAGCAGAGATAAATGACTTAGTCTGTAATGACGCTCTTGTAATACCTTGTAAGATTGGAGTAGCAGTAGCTGGCTGTGCATCTTTTGCAACAACTAGGTTCTTATCCTCTCGTCTTAATAAGCTATTTTCGTCACGTAATTCTCTTGGAGAAACAATTTGTCCTGGCTTCAAGTTATTACTATCACCAGCATCATCAACTACTTTCATACCAAAAATAGCATCGTTNTCTTCGATAAAGTCAGACTTATGAATTAATTGGTTCTCTAAGAAAATTGTATCACCTGGATCATTAATCTTAACCTTACGCATCATTTGTCTTACAACAACTTCAAAGTGCTTATCATTAATCTTAACACCTTGTAATCGGTAAACTTCTTGAACCTCATTAACTAAGTACTGCTGTACAGCGCTTGGCCCTTTAATATTTAAGATATCTTCCGGAGTTATAGAACCNTCTGATAATGGCATACCTGCTCTTACATAATCATTTTCTTGAACAAGAATTTGGTTAGAAAGNTTAACTAAGTATTTCTTAACCTCACCAAGTTTAGACTCNACTATAATCTCTCTGTTACCACGTTTAATTTTACCAAAGCTAACTACACCATCTATCTCACTAACTACAGCAGGATTAGAAGGNTTACGAGCTTCNAAAAGTTCTGTTACACGTGGAAGACCTCCTGTAATATCACCTGCTTTTGCAGATTTACGAGGTATCTTAACTAAGATTTTACCAATCTTAATCTTATCACCGTCATCTACCATTATGTGAGCTCCAACTGGTAAGTTGTAAGAACGAATAACTTCATCCTTTTTACCCATAATTAATAACGTAGGTATCTTTTTCTTATCACGAGATTCTGTAATTACTTTTTCTTGGAAACCTGTTTGCTCATCTGTTTCAACTTGGTATGTCATACCTTGTACAAGGTTTTCATACTTAATCTTACCAGCAAATTCAGAAATAATCACACCNTTAAATGGATCCCATTGTACTAAAACATCGTCTTTAGAAACTTTGTCTCCTGGCTTCACAAATATTTGAGCACCATAAGGAACATTACTAGTACTTAAAACAATACCTGTCTTCTTATCTACAATCTTAATCTCTGTAGTTCTAGAGATTACAATATCAGCTTCTTCGCCTTGGTTGTTTTCTCCTTTTACCGTTTTAAGATCTTCAATTTCAGCAACACCATTAAACTTAGCAATGTGCTTATTCTCTTCTGAAATGTTACCCGCAACACCACCAACGTGGAATGTACGNAGCGTAAGCTGTGTACCAGGTTCACCAATAGATTGTGCTGCTACAACACCTACAGCTTCACCCATTTGTACTGTTTTACCAGTAGCTAGGTTACGACCATAACATTTAACACAAATACCTTTTTTAGCTTCACAAGATAATGCAGATCTTACCTCTACACTTTCAATAGGTGCTGCTTCAATAAGCTTAGCCATAGCATCTGTAATTTCTACACCTGCTTCTACTAATACTTCTTTAGTAAGTGGGTTTATAACATCATTTAATGCTGTACGACCAATAATTCTTTCACTTAACTTCTCAACAACTTCTTCATTTTTCTTTAATGGAGAAACTTCTACACCACGCAAGGTACCACANTCTGTTTCGTTAATNATCACATCTTGTGATACATCAACTAAACGACGAGTTAAGTAACCAGCATCGGCTGTTTTAAGTGCTGTATCGGCAAGACCTTTACGTGCACCGTGAGTTGAGATAAAGTATTCTAAAATTGAAAGACCTTCCTTAAAGTTAGAAAGAATTGGGTTTTCAATAATTTCACCACCACCAGAGTTAGATTTTTTAGGCTTAGCCATAAGACCACGCATACCTGTTAACTGGCGAATTTGTTCTTTACTACCACGNGCTCCAGAATCNANCATCATAAATACTGAGTTAAATCCTTGCTGGTCTGTACTAATTCGGCTCATTGCCAAGTCTGTAAGATTAGCGTTGGTAGCAGTCCATATATCAATTACTTGGTTATAACGCTCGTTAAAGGTTATAAGACCCATGTTATAGTTTCCACGGATACCTTCAACTTGCTCATTTGCCTCATCAATCATCTGTTGCTTCTCTGGCGGTATAATAATATCACCTAATGAGAATGAAAGACCACCNCGGAATGCAAANTCATAACCTAATGATTTAATTCTATCTAAGAATTGTGCCGTTTCTGGAACACTAGTTACTTTTAAAATATCACCAATAATGTCTCTAAGAGCCTTCTTAGTTAATACTTGGTTTATGTAACCTGCTTTCTCAGGAACTTCCATATTAAATATNACACGNCCAGTTGTTGTCTCAATAATTTGATTAACAAGCTCGCCTTCCTCATTAAANTCTTTAGTTCTAACTTTAATATTTGCGTTAATATTTAAACGTTTTTCGTTNTATGCAATTACTACTTCTTCTGNAGAATAAAAAGTTAAGCCTTCACCAACAATAGGTACTTCAGGCGTATGCTTTCTTCCTTTAGTCATATAGTAAAGACCCAAGACCATATCCTGAGATGGTACCGTTACTGGTGAGCCATTTGCAGGGTTAAGAATATTATGAGAAGCCAACATTAATAATTGAGCCTCCAAAATTGCTTCTGGTCCTAATGGTAAGTGTACTGCCATTTGATCACCATCAAAATCGGCGTTAAATGCTGTACACACNAATGGGTGTAATTGAATTGCTTTACCTTCAATTAATTTAGGTTGAAAAGCTTGAATACCTAAACGGTGAAGCGTAGGCGCACGGTTTAGTAATACTGGATGTCCTTTAAGTACATTTTCCAGNATATCCCAAACTACAGGCTCCTTTTTATCTATAATCTTCTTAGCAGATTTTACAGTCTTAACAATACCNCGCTCAATAAGCTTACGTATTACAAAAGGCTTATAAAGTTCTGCAGCCATATTTTTTGGAAGACCACATTCAAATAACTTTAATTCTGGTCCTACAACAATAACTGAACGTGCTGAGTAATCTACACGNTTACCNAGTAAGTTTTGACGGAAACGNCCTTGCTTACCTTTNAANGAATCTGANANNGANTTTAANGGNCNNTTANNATCTGTNTTTACNGCNGAAGATTTNCNTGTGTTATCAAATAANGAATCTACAGATTCCTGAAGCATACGTTTCTCATTTCTAAGAATTACTTCTGGAGCTTTAATTTCAACTAATCTCTTAAGACGGTTATTACGTATAATAACACGACGGTAAAGATCATTTAAATCTGAAGTTGCAAAACGACCACCATCAAGAGGCACTAACGGACGTAATTCTGGTGGTATAACCGGAATTACTTTCATTATCATCCACTCTGGTTTATTTTCACGGTATTCATTAGAATCACGTAAAGCTTTTACAACCTGAAGTCTTTTTAATGCTTCTGTCTTACGTTGCTTAGAAGTTTCATTGTTAGCCTTATGACGCAATTCAAAAGAAAGTGCATCTAAATCTATACGTTGTAGTAAATCAATTAAACATTCAGCACCCATTTTGGCGATGAATTTGTTTGGATCACTATCTTCTAAGTATAAGTTTTCCTGCGGAAGAGTTTCAAGAATATTTAAGTATTCTTCTTCTGTAAGGAAATCTAATTTTTGTAACGCTTCTCCATCTTCATTCTTCGCGATTCCTGGTTGTATAACTACATACCTTTCATAGTATATAATCATATCTAACTTCTTAGATGGCAATCCAAGAAGGTAACCTATTTTGTTTGGTAAAGAACGGAAGTACCAAATGTGAGCAACAGGAACCACTAAATTAATGTGTCCTACACGATCACGGCGTACTTTCTTTTCTGTAACCTCTACACCACAACGGTCACAAACAATACCTTTGTAGCGTATTCTTTTATACTTTCCACAAGCACATTCGTAATCCTTTACAGGACCAAAGATACGCTCGCAAAAAAGACCATCTCGCTCTGGTTTGTGCGTACGGTAGTTTATAGTTTCTGGTTTTAACACCTCACCACGCGACTCTGCCAAAATCGCTTCTGGAGAAGCTAAACCAATAGAGATTTTATTAAATCTCTTTACTGTATTCTGTTCATTATTTCTTGCCATAATGCTAAAAATATACTTTGTTATTTTAAGTTGAGACGACCATCACGTCTCTATCATTCGAAGTTTTATAATATTCCCGCTTTCGCGGGAATTATAAATTATTCTTCGAGTCGAATATCAAGTCCTAATCCTTTTAATTCGTGCATTAACACGTTAAAAGATTCTGGCAATCCTGGTTCTGGCATTGGCTCACCTTTTACTATACTTTCGTAAGTTTTTGCTCTACCAATAACATCATCAGATTTTACTGTAAGGATCTCACGAAGAGTGCTAGATGCACCATATGCTTCAAGAGCCCAAACCTCCATCTCACCAAAACGCTGACCACCAAATTGTGCTTTACCACCTAATGGTTGTTGTGTAATTAATGAGTAAGGACCTATAGAACGAGCGTGCATCTTATCATCTACCATGTGACCTAACTTCAACATATAGATAACACCTACTGTTGCTGGTTGATCAAAACGGTCTCCTGTACCACCATCATATAAATGTGTATGGCCAAAACGAGGAATACCTGCTTCGTCTGTTAATTCATTTATTTGGTCTAAAGTTGCACCGTCAAAAATTGGAGTAGCAAACTTGCGTCCTAATTTTTGTCCTGCCCAACCAAGAACTGTTTCGTAAATTTGCCCAATGTTCATACGAGATGGTACACCAAGTGGGTTAAGTACAATATCTACTGGCGTTCCGTCTTCTAAGAAAGGCATATCTTCTTCACGTACAATACGTGCTACAATACCTTTGTTACCGTGACGACCTGCCATTTTATCACCAACCTTAAGCTTACGCTTTTTAGCAATATAAATTTTTGCCAACTTGATAATACCTGCTGGTAATTCATCTCCTACAGAAATAGTAAATTTCTCACGTCTTAAGTTACCTTGTAAGTCGTTTTCCTTAATCTTATAATTATGGATTAAGTCTGCAACCATACTATTTAACTCATCATCTGTAGTCCACGTACCTTGAGTAAGGTGAGTATAATCTTCAACAGAGTTAAGCATTTTTAAAGTATACTTTTTACCTTTTGGCAAAATATCTTCCCCTAAATCATTCTTAACACCTTGTGCTGTTTTTCCACCTATTAGGTTAAATAACTTTTCAACTAAAACAGCTTTAAGGTCATCAAATTTAGCGTCATACTCAACTTCAAGTCTTGCTATATCTTCTTTATCTTGTGCTCTCTTACGCTTATCTTTAATTGCTCTTTCAAACAATTTCTTATCTATTACAACACCGTTAAGAGATGGCGATGCTTTTAAAGATGCATCTTTTACATCTCCTGCTTTATCACCAAATATTGCGCGGAGTAATTTTTCTTCTGGAGTTGGATCACTTTCTCCTTTTGGAGTAATTTTTCCAATTAAAATATCTCCTGGTTTAACCTCTGCACCAATACGAATCATACCATATTCATCAAGGTCTTTAGTAGCCTCTTCTGAAACGTTTGGTATATCATTAGTTAATTCTTCATTACCTAATTTTGTATCTCTAACATCTAAAGAATATTCATCTACGTGAATAGATGTAAATATATCTTCACGTACTACTTTTTCTGAAATTACAATTGCATCCTCAAAGTTATACCCTTTCCAAGGCATAAAGGCTACTTTCATATTTCTACCTAAAGCAAGTTCTCCAGCTTCTGTTGCATATCCTTGACAAAGTACTTGTCCTCTTTCAACACGGTCACCAACTTTTACAATTGGCTTAAGGTTGATAGATGTACCTTGGTTAGTTTTACGGAATTTAATTAAGTTGTAAGATTTTGAATCACTATCAAAACTAACTTGACGTTCTTCTTCTGATCTATCATACTTAATAGTTACCATATTAGCATCAACATACTCTACAGTACCTGCACCTTCTGCATTAATGAGCACTCTAGAATCTGATGCTACCTGACGCTCAAGACCTGTACCTACAATTGGAGAATCTACTCTTAATAATGGTACTGCTTGACGCATCATGTTAGATCCCATCAAGGCACGGTTTGCATCATCATGCTCAAGGAACGGAATAAGAGATGCAGAAATAGATGATATCTGGTTTGGAGCAACATCTATATAATTTACGTTCTTAGGATCTTCCACTGGGAAATCTCCTTCAAGACGAGCAATTACACGTTCTGCCTCAATATTACCTTTATCGTCTAATGGAATGTTTGCTTGTGCAATTTTCATTCCTTCCTCTTCTTCTGCAGAAAGGTAAATTGGTGATTCATCTAAATTAATTTTACCATCATCTACTTTTCTGTATGGCGTTTCAATAAATCCTAAAGCATTTACTTTAGCATATACAGACAAAGAAGAGATAAGACCAATGTTAGGTCCTTCTGGTGTTTCAATAGGACAAAGTCTTCCATAGTGTGTGTAGTGTACATCTCGAACTTCGAAACCTGCACGCTCACGAGAAAGACCACCAGGTCCAAGAGCTGAAAGACGACGCTTGTGCGTTATCTCTGCTAGTGGATTGGTTTGATCCATAAATTGAGAAAGTTGGTTTGTACCAAAGAAAGAATTAATTACAGACGATAAAGTCTTTGCATTAATCAAATCTATAGGAGTAAAGACCTCGTTATCACGAACGTTCATACGCTCACGAATAGTACGAGCCATACGTGCAAGACCAACACCAAATTGTTGTGATAATTGCTCACCTACTGTACGTACACGACGGTTAGATAAGTGATCAATATCATCAATCTCAGCTTTTGAGTTAATTAACTCAATTAAATATTTTATGATTGTAATAATATCCTCTTTGGTAAGCACTTGCTTATCCATAGCGATATCTAAACCAAGTTTTTTGTTCATTCTATAACGACCTACCTCACCTAAGTTGTAGCGTTGGTCACTAAAGAATAGCTTATCTATAATACCACGTGCAGTTTCCTCATCTGGCGGCTCTGCATTACGTAATTGACGATAGATATGCTCAACAGCTTCTTTTTCAGAGTTTGTTGGATCTTTTTGTAGTGTATTATGAATAATTGCATAATCACCAGTACTATTGTCTTCTTTATGTAAAAGAATAGTTTTAGTACCAGTCTCAAGAATTTCTTCTATGTGCTCTTTTTCTAATTCTGTATCACGGTCTAATACAATTTCGTTTCTTTCAATTGAAACAACTTCACCCGTATCTTCATCTACGAAATCTTCATACCACGTATTTAAAACACGTGCAGCCAATTTACGGCCAAGTACTTTTTTAAGACCAGATTTAGTAACTTTTACTTCTTCAGCTAGGTCAAATATTTCAAGAATATCTTTATCTCTTTCGAAACCTATTGCACGGAAAAGCGTTGTTACAGGTAATTTTTTCTTTCTATCGATATAAGCATACATTACGCTGTTTATATCTGTAGCAAACTCTATCCAAGATCCTTTAAAAGGAATTACTCTTGCAGAGTATAATTTAGTTCCATTGGCGTGGAAAGATTGTCCAAAAAATACACCAGGAGAACGGTGTAATTGAGAAACAACAACACGTTCTGCACCATTGATACAAAAAGTACCACTTGGTGTCATATAAGGAATAGTACCAAGGTACACGTCCTGTACGATGGTTTCAAAATCTTCGTGTTCTGGATCTGTACAATACAACTTAAGTCTTGCCTTAAGTGGTACACTGTATGTTAAACCGCGTTCAATACATTCTTGAATAGAATATCTTGGCGGGTCCACGAAATAATCTAAAAACTCTAATACAAATTGATTACGGGTATCCGTAATAGGGAAGTTTTCCATAAAGGTCTTGTAAAGACCTTCTGCTTCCCGCTCATCAGATTTTGTTTCCAATTGGAAGAAGTCTTGGAAAGACTGTATTTGAATATCCAAGAAATCTGGATAATCAGGTCTATTCTTCACATTTGAGAAATTCAATCTTTCAGTCTGCGTTGCTAACATCAATGGACGGAATTTAGTAGCTTAGTTAAGTGCACAACTCTAGTAATGAAACACTTATTTGGGCCAATTAAAATATATAATAGGTGCGTTAAAAAACGCTAAATAATAGGCTGCGTATGTATACGCAAAAGGGTTTAGACCTTAGAGAACAAATTCTCCAGGTCTAAACCTTTAAAATATTAGGTGGTGAGCTTACTTAAGCTCAACCTCAGCTCCTGCTTCTTCTAACTGTGCTTTAAGTGCTTCAGCTTCGTCTTTAGCAATACCTTCCTTAATTGGAGATGGTGCATTATCAACTAATTCTTTAGCGTCTTTAAGACCTGCTCCAGTTAATTCTTTTACTAATTTAACTACAGCTAATTTAGAAGCACCAGCGCCTTTAAGGATAACGTCAAACTCAGTTTGCTCGTCTGCTCCACCAGCATCTGCACCACCACCAGCAGCAACAGCTACAGCTGCAGCAGCAGGCTCGATACCATACTCTTCTTTTAAAATATCTGCTAACTCATTTACCTCTTTTACGGTCAAGTTAACCAATTGTTCTGCGAAATCTTTTAAATCTGCCATTTTCTATCGTTTTAAAATGTGTTGTTTTTTATTTGAATTTTTAAGTGCGTACTTGTTTATCCTTCTTTTTCAGAAAGAGTCTTCAAGATTCCTGCAAGTTTACCTCCACTAGACTTAAGAGCGCTAATAACGTTCTTAGCAGGTGATTGAAGTAAGCCGATGATATCTCCGATAACTTCTTCTTTAGATTTGATATTAACTAGTGTTTCTAGTTTATCATCTCCAACGAATACTGCTTCTTCGATAAAAGCTCCTTTTAAAAGAGGCTTTTCACCTTTAGTTTTCTTACGGAATTCTTGTATTACCTTAGCTGGTGCATTACCAGTTTCAGATATCATTATAGATGTATTACCTTTTAAAACTTCTGAAAGTCCACCGAAATCTTTTTCAGTGTTTTCCATAGCTTTAGCTAGTAATGTATTCTTAACCACGTTCAATTTTACGTTTGCTTTAAAACAAGCACGACGTAAGTCTGATGTTGAACCAGCATTTAGCGTTGAAATATCTGCTAAATAAATGATTGAATTATCATTTAACTGAGCGGTTAAGTCTTTTATAACTTGTCCTTTTTGTTCTCTTGTCATTGCCATAACTTAGTCCTCAGTAAATCTTTTAGTATCAATTTGAACACTTGGGCTCATTGTGCTAGACATATAGATAGACTTTATGTAAACACCTTTTGCTGCAGTAGGTTTCAATTTCACTAATGTGGTTAATAATTCTCTTGCATTGCCAGCTAGTTTGTCTGCATCAAAAGATGCTTTACCGATACCAGCATGAACAATACCATATTTGTCAACTTTAAAGTCGATTTTACCAGCTTTAACGTCTGATACTGCTTTAGCAACATCCATTGTTACTGTACCAGTTTTTGGGTTAGGCATAAGACCTCTTGGTCCTAATACACGACCTAATGGTCCTAACTTACCCATAACACTTGGCATAGTAATAATTACATCAACGTCTGTCCAACCGCCTTTAATTTTATCTAGATACTCATCTAAACCAACAAAATCTGCACCAGCTTCTTTTGCTTCTGCTTCCTTATCTGGAGTGACTAAAGCAAGCACCTTAACGTCTTTACCAGTACCATGAGGTAATGTTACAACGCCACGCACCATTTGATTTGCTTTACGAGGATCTACGTTCAAACGAACTGCTAAATCTACAGATGCATCAAAATTTGCGTTAGTGACTTCTTTAACCAAAGCAGAGGCCTCGGCTACCGTGTAGGTATTGCCAGCTTCAATCTTAGATTGAGCCTCTTTTTGTTTCTTTGTTAATCTTGCCATTTTTAAACTTTTTTTTAGGATTAAACGGGTGCATTACCGCCTTTAACGTTAACGCCCATTGAACGTGCTGTACCAGCAACCATCTGCATAGCAGACTCTACTGTAAACGCATTCAAATCTGGCATCTTGTCTTCAGCAATCGCACGGACCTGGTCCCAAGAAATAGTAGCTACTTTTTTACGGTTAGGTTCACCTGAACCACTCTTAGTTTTTGCTGCTTCCAATATTTGAACTGCTGCTGGTGGCGTTTTAATTACAAAGTCGAAAGACTTATCCTTATAAACGGTGATAACAACCGGAAGTACTTTCCCAGCTTTATCCTGTGTACGACCATTGAATTGCTTACAGAATTCCATGATGTTCACACCGGCAGCACCCAAAGCAGGCCCAACTGGTGGTGATGGGTTTGCCGCTCCACCGCGCACTTGTAGCTTTACTACTTTACTTACTTCTTTTGCCATTTCTAATTAAATTTAATTGAGTTGTTCTGAATGTGGAAGCAATAAGAATAACTCTATAAAATGTAACATTTATACTTTTTCTACTTGCATATAACTTAATTCTAATGGTGTTTTTCTTCCGAAAATCTTAACCATTACCTCAAGTTTACGTTTTTCTTCATTTACTTTTTCAACCGTACCATTAAAGCCATTAAATGGTCCATCTATAACCTTAATAGTTTCACCAACTGTATATGGTATTGCAACATTATCTGCCGCAACAGATAATTCATCTACCTTACCTAACATACGGTTTACTTCAGATTTTCTAAGTGGCACAGGATCTCCTCCTTTAACTTCACCTAAAAAGCCTATAACACCATTAATACCTTTAATAATATGAGGAATTTCTCCACTCAAATTAGCCTGAACCATTATATATCCAGGAAAGTAAACGCGTTCTTTATTTACTTTTTTTCCATTACGTATTTGAATAACTTTTTCTGTAGGAACTAAAATCTGATCTACAAAGTCTTCTAAACCGTGATGGGATATTTCTCGCTCTATATAGTCTTTAATTTTATTCTCTTGACCACTTACAGAACGTACAACATACCATTTTTTCTCTTTCACTTCTGACATACTACTGTAATTTTAAGATTTAACCCATTCGAAATACTTGTCGATAAGGTTACTAAAAACAGTATCTACTCCCCAAATAGCTAAAGAAAATATAATTGAAAATACCGCTACAGTAACAGTAAGCTTTTGAGCTTCTGCAAAAGTTGGCCACGTTACGTGGTTTTTGAGTTCATTAAAAGACTCAGATACGTAATTTATAAATCCTGCCATTTTGAAATTTTTTAAGTATGTTGAAATTCAACTTTCTTTTTGCACGGGTTGAGAGGCTCGAACTCCCGACACCTGGTTTTGGAGACCAGTGCTCTACCAACTGAGCTAAACCCGTAAATAAAAAGGTAAGGTATCTTGAACTATCAAGACACCTCGCCTTTTATATATAATCTAAATTAATCTAGAATTTCAGTTACCTGACCAGCACCTACAGTACGACCACCTTCACGAACTGCGAAACGTAAACCTACGTTCATTGCAATTGTCTGAAGTAATTCAACTGTAATAGTTAAGTTATCACCAGGCATTACCATTTCTACACCATCAGGTAAACTAATTGTTCCTGTAACATCAGTTGTACGTACGTAGAACTGTGGACGGTAGTTGTTATGGAATGGTGTGTGACGACCACCTTCTTCTTTTTTCAAGATATAAACCTCAGCTTTGAACTTTTTGTGCGGAGTTACAGAACCTGGCTTAACAATTACCATACCTCTTGAAATTTGAGACTTCTCAATACCTCTTAATAAGATACCTGCGTTATCTCCAGCTTCACCTCTATCAAGGATTTGACGGAACATTTCAATACCAGTAATAGTAGAAGTTAACTTCTCTGCACCCATACCGATAATCTCTACTGGATCACCAGTATTAGCGATACCAGTCTCAATACGACCAGTTGCAACAGTACCACGACCAGTAATAGAGAATACATCTTCGATAGGCATTAAGAAAGGCTTATCTACTTCACGCTGTGGCTCTTCGATCCAAGAATCAACTGCTTCCATTAAAGAAAGAACAGTATCAACCCACTTTTGCTCACCGTTAAGCGCACCTAAAGCAGAACCTTGAATTACAGGACCATTATCTCCATCATACTCATAGAAAGATAATAAGTCACGGATTTCCATTTCAACAAGCTCTAAAAGCTCCTCATCATCAACCATATCAACTTTGTTCATAAAAACAACGATACGAGGAATACCAACCTGACGTCCTAAAAGGATGTGCTCACGAGTTTGTGGCATTGGACCATCTGTTGCAGCAACAACAAGAATAGCACCATCCATCTGTGCAGCACCAGTAACCATGTTCTTTACGTAATCCGCGTGACCTGGACAGTCAACGTGTGCGTAATGACGGTTAGCAGTTGCATACTCTACGTGAGAAGAGTTAATTGTAATACCTCTTTCTTTTTCTTCTGGAGCATTATCAATTTGATCAAAAGCTGAAGCTTCTGAGAATCCAGCATCTGCTAAAACTTTAGTGATAGCAGCAGTTAAAGTTGTTTTACCGTGGTCAACGTGTCCAATAGTACCAACGTTTAAGTGCGGTTTGGACCTGTCATAAGTTTCCTTAGCCATAATTAAATTTATTTATTCTTAGTTATATATTAGTGTTCATTATTAATTGCAAAGAGTTTGAAATCTTCACAAAGAGCCAACGACGGGAATTGAACCCGTGACCTCTTCCTTACCAAGGAAACGCTCTACCCCTGAGCTACGTCGGCCAGAAAGAGCAGATACACCAAAATTCCGACTTTCACGATGCTATGTCCGCAAAAGACGAATTCTTCATATCCTATTCAGCTCAATAAAAATCAAATTTATTATTGATTTTATTAGAGCGGGAGACCAGGTTCGAACTGGCGACATTCAGCTTGGAAGGCTGACGCTCTACCAACTGAGCTACTCCCGCATTTATAATTCATATAGAATTAATGGTAACAATAAAATAGATTTAAAATATAAATCTAACGAAGGAAAATCCTTCTAAAATATTTAGTGGGGAGAGCAGGATTCGAACCTGCGAAGACGTAGTCAGCAGATTTACAGTCTGCCCTCGTTGGCCGCTTGAGTATCTCCCCAACGAACCTTATAAAAAGGTTTCAATATTTTATTTAAATGAACTTTAAAAAGAGCCGATGGAGGGACTCGAACCCACGACCTGCTGATTACAAATCAGCTGCTCTAGCCAGCTGAGCTACATCGGCTTTTTAGTTCCTTTTTTAAGCGACAAACTCCGCATAAAAAAGTCCGCTATTTCTAACGGACTGCAAATTTAAACATATTTATAGATTGACAAAACTTTTATGCAATTTTTTTATTAGAATGTGCATTTATTTTTTCTTTCTTCTTTATTAATTGCCTCTGTAGTGCGCGCTCACACTCATCTATACCTTCTTCAAAAGTTTTAGTATTTTTTTTCACCATAAGCTCATCTCCAGGAATACTTAATAATACTTCTGTGATTTTATTTTCCTTCTCGCTGGTATGTTGCACCTTTAAAAAAACATCAGCAAATATTATTTTATCATAAAATTGCTCCAACTTATCTAGTTTCTCTTGAATAAATACTACAAGTTTCTGATCTACATTAAAGTTAACGGACTGAACATTTACCTTCATACTCTTAAATTTTAGGTTAATAGATTAGTTTTTGTTTCTTGGGTGCGATGCAGAGTAAGCTCTTTTAATTACTGCAATATCATTATTAGTATAAACTTGTGTTGCAGCAAGGCTTGAATGCCCCAATAAATCTTTAACAGCATTTAGGTTTGCACCTTCACCCAATAAATGTGTAGCAAATGAGTGCCGCAATAAATGTGGACTCTTTTTTATTTTACTCGACACCTTACTAAAGTAATTATTAATAATTCTATAGACAAGCGTTTCGTAAACTTTATCATTTTTAGAGGTTACAAAAACCCATTTAGAAGATTCTTTAAACTCAGCATCTTTAATCTCAAAATATTGTCTTAAAGTAAGCGACACACTCTCAATTAATGGGATAATCCGCTCTTTATTTCTTTTACCCAAAACCTTTACGTAATGGTTAACTATATTAATATCAGACAATTTTAAATTAATTAGCTCTGAACGTCTCATTCCTGTACTATAGAATAACTCAACTATTGCTTTATCTCTGTAGTCTTCAAATGAATTTAATGTGAAACCTGACAACACATCTGAAACTTCCTTTTTAGAGAAAGGTACCTGTAACCTTTTTTCAACTTTTAAAGATTTATGTTTTATTAAAGGGGAAACTTCTAACTCTTCAATTTTTTGCAAAAAACTGTAGTAAGACTTAAGGGAGGAAACTTTTCTATTAATTGTGCGATTAGAAATACCTGAATCGACTAGGCTAATTATCCAACTCCTTATAAGGGCATAAGGAATGTTATTAATTGATGTCTCTGAGAATTCTCTAGAAACGAAATCTGACAATGCTACAAGATCATTATTATATGCACTAATAGTGTGGATGGAATATTTTTTTTCCAACCTTAAATAATCTAAAAATGCTTTAATTGTAGCCATAAGAAAACCGCTAATTTCAAAGTTATGAAATTAGCGGTTTAATTTATACGTATTTAAACGGAGATTATTTGTTCTCCTGGTCTCTTAGATGTTGAATGTATTCAGCTTTCTGAATCTCAGCTCTACGTACTACAGAAGGTTTATTGAATTGCTGACGTCTACGAAGCTCACGCATCGTTCCTGTCTTATCAAATTTACGCTTAAAACGCTTAAGCGCTCTATCGATATTTTCTCCGTCTTTTACTGGTATAATTAACATAGATGTACCTCCTTTCTTTAAAACTGATTCGTTTTGATTAATAGGGTGCAAATATAAAACTATTTCTGAATTCTGAAATATAAAATTGAATTTATTTTACAGACCACACAGAATACCCATTTGGAGGTACCTGAATTTTAACCCAACCATCTGCTTGAGTAACTGGCTCCCAAGATGAATTTCCAGTGTAATCCTTTATTCTAGTTGAGTTCCAGTTTGTTTGTACCCAACGCTCCTGCCAATTATTACTAATATTTAAGTAAACAACTAAACCATTATTATTGTAGCCATTTCTTTTGGCTATATATTCATCTACATCTGTATAGAGGTTAATTGTAGAACCTCCTGCAAGATTATTATGTATCCAAATAAGATTATTCAACTTGTTTTTATCTAACCATTCTTCATAATCTTTATAAAATAACGTAGGATAACCTTCATGGGTTAGTATATACGCATAAGCTAAAAGTTTATTATTAAAGATTTCATCTGTATCATGGTTTGCAACAAAAGTGACTGCTTTGTTAGCATTACGTTTCCATAACATATCACCACTTAAATTATTTAAATCATTATTTTGAAATGCATCTCTCATCCTGTAATAACATGCAAAATCGAAAGCACTTGATCCTGAGTTATTAACCCACCACTCTAATGTATTTACATTAGCATCCCAATATTCTCCAACAGAAAAACCTCCAACTGCATTTGTCCAACTGTTTACAACCCAAGGCTCAAAGCCTTTAACATAATCAAATCTCCAACCATCAAACCCTAGAACGTTTTTATAATATTTTGCCACAGAATTAGGATTGTTCCACAAATGATCCTGTACATAAGATTTATGATGACAGAGATCTGGAAATCCGCCAAAGGCTCCAGAATCATTGTTATGATAATCATTAGGATGAAAATCATATTGCGTTCTATAGAAAATACCTGAAGCAGGATTGTAATCTGTATAAGTATCTGAGCCTGTAAAGACATTACTTTCTGATGCTCCTCCACTATTATGGTTTATTACAATATCTGCAATAACGCTAATACCATTATTATGAGCTGTTGAAATTAAAGACTCTAATTCTGTTCGTGAGCCAAATCTTGTTTCTACACTTCCCATTTGATCATATTCACCAAAATCATAATAATCAAAAGGATCATACCCCATAGAAAAAGGACCATTTTGAGCTTTTGAAACTGGTGGTAACCAGATTGCATCTATTCCTGCATTGCTCCAATTTTGGAGCTTACCGTTAACTGTATTCCACCATGTTCCGCCAGCAGGTACATCCCAATAAAAAGCCTGCATCATTACTCCGCTTCCTATAGTAGCCATCGCATTAACAGTAAGTTCTGATTCTTCTGAAATGGTTTCAGTTTCAGTAAAAGACTCATCTTTATTACAGCTAAATAAAAATAATGCAATAAGCAATAAAGCACTATACTTATAATAATTTTTCATAATAGTTAATTTTGGTTATACAATATTGATGAAAATAAAAAAATCGCCAGTAAAAACTGACGATTTCGTAATCATTAAGAATAAATTAACCTACAAAGTTTGCGTAACTTTAGGATTACCTAGCAGCAGCTTTATATTCTTTTTTATCTATTACCATTTTGGCTATAATTTCTTTCAGAATTTGAGAAGTACCTCCACCAATAGGACCAAGACGACTATCTCTTAACAATCTTGCCATAGGATATTCTTCAATATAACCATAACCTCCTAACATTTGTAAGCAGTCATATATTGTTTCATCTGCAATTTTAGTAGACAAAAGTTTAGACATACTTGCCTCTTTAACAACATATTCATTTTCACTTAAGCGTTTAGAGACTGTATAATTAAATGTTTTTGCCATTTCTACTTCGCTTACACGTTGCGCTATAATGTGTCTTAGAGCTTGAAATTTATCTATTGAGCGGCCAAAAGCTTCACGTTCTTTCATATAGTCCATAGCATACTCTAAAGCAAACTCTGCTCTGGCGTGAGCATTTATTCCCATAATTAAACGCTCTGAAGCAAAGTGCTGCATAATATAAGGAAAACCTTTACCTTCTTCTCCCATTAAATTCTCTGCAGGTATCTCTACATTATCAAATGCTATTTCTCCTGTGTCTGATGCTCTCCAACCTAATTTATTAAGTTTAGTGGCAGATACTCCTTTTGTATCTCTATCTATTACAAACATACTCATCCCTTTGTTACCAAGTTCTGGAGCTGTTTTTGCTGCAACTACAAGGTAGTCTGAATAAACACCATTTGTTATAAATGTTTTAGATCCATTAATAATGTATTTATCTCCTTTTTTAACTGCTGTTGTTCTCATTGCAGCTACATCTGATCCACAAAATGGCTCTGTAACACAAAGGCAACCTATCATTTCTCCTGAGATACTTGCGGACAGGTATTTTTCTTTTATGCGCTCATCACCTTCGGCATTTAGGTGTGTCATAGCTAAGTAATTATGAGCCCACATTGCAGCTGCAAAACCACCAGAATTAACACGCTGTAATTCCTCCAAGAAGATAACAGTATAAAAGAAGTCTAAACCAAGCCCTCCATATTGTTCTGGATAAGTAAGACCAAAATATCCCATCTCACCAAACTTCTCCCAGATGAATCGTTCTATATGGCCGGTTTCTTCCCACTTGTCAATATGTGGTACAACCTCTTTTTGTAAAAACTCTCTAAAGCTTTCTCTAAATAAATTATGTTCTTCTGTAAAATACATTCAAATTGGTTTTATTACAAGGTCAAATATAATTGAATTCTATCGAACTTTTCAATAGGGAACTCAGCAATCGACTTGAGTTGGTTAATATCGTTAAACTCACCATTAAGTTCTCTATACTTAATAATTTGCCGTGCTATTTCATAATTTAAATTTGGCAATTCTGATAGATCTGTAACTTTAGCTGTGTTTATATTTATTTTTTTAATGTTTACAGGTGTTTTCACTGTAAACTTCTTTAGTATATTATTAATAACATTTGGCTCTAAACCATATACATCTTTAAGTTGAACATTATCTGAAAAACCATTCAACTTAGTTCTGTAAGCTATTATTTTTTCTGAATAATAAGGTCCTATACCATATACCTCTTGCAACTGCAGTGCTGTAGCTTTATTGAGGTCAATTTTATCTTTATAGGATAATTTACGGTCTTTAGCAAAAACCTTTTTCTTTTTAGGGTTTGTAATAAAATCTGGGAATTTAAAAAGGTGTGAAAACGTATTTAATAATGAGTCTGAAACTTTTGTAACATCTTGAAAATCCTTTTTTGAATTTACCCATTTATTTTGCTTCCTATAGGCCAAAAGTCTATCAATTTCCTGAGTAGACATTCCTAAAGTATAACCTTTATAATCTGTTATAAAATTTGGATTAAAAGGATACTGCTTAGGCGTATTCTCTTTAATTTTTAATTGCTTAAGAGAATCTACCTTCTGTTGAAATCTAACTAGTTCTGGAGTATCCTTGGGAGCAATATACTTAGGAAAAGGAATTAACCAATATGCTAATTGAAGCACAAGTATAATTGTCACCAATAAAAAAATCCCATTACGTTCACTTTTTGAGAAAACGAAATGGGATTTCATATCATTAATAAATTTTAAAGATTATTTACATCTGTAGCACCATCTTCTAGTGCATTGTGTTTTTTAGAAATTGCTTTATTATACTTTTTAAGTTCTTTCTTAATTTTTGGTGAAAGCAAGATTACACCTATAATATTTGGAACTACCATTGCAAAAATCATTGCATCAGAGAAATCAATAACAGAACCTAAACTAATAGATGCTCCTACAATTACAAACATTAAGAATAAGAATTTATATACTAAATCTGTAATACGTCCTTTACCAAAAAGGAATTTCCAACCTTGCATTCCATAGTATGACCAAGAGATCATAGTAGAAAATGCAAACAAGATTACTGCAATTGTTAATACTATTGAGAAGTGAGGAATTACCGTATCAAAAGCTGTTGCAGTAAGCTCTACACCTTCTGTAATTGGAGTTCCGTACTCCATAAAAGATGATTCGAAATTTGTAATAATAATTACTAATGCAGTCATTGTACAAATTACAACTGTATCAACAAATGGTTCTAATAATGCAACAATACCTTCACTAGCAGGATACTTAGTACGTACTGCAGAGTGAGCAATAGCAGCAGAACCAACACCAGCTTCGTTAGAGAATGCACCACGGCGTATACCTTGTATCATTACTCCTATTAAACCACCAGCTATTCCTAATCCAGAAAATGCACCTTCAAATATTAAACCGAAGGCATCATCAATTAACGTGAAGTTAGCTCCTAAAATTATTAAAGCTGCTAATACATAAATACCAGCCATAAACGGAACAATCTTTTCTGTAACAGAAGCAATTCTTTTAATTCCTCCAATAATTACAACTGCAACCAGCACAGCCATACCTATACCGAAAAACATACCTGCATTTGCAGATTCTATATCAAATAACTGCACAAATTGAGCAGCTGCTTGGTTAGCTTGAAACATATTACCACCACCAAAAGATCCTCCGATAACGAATATAGCAAAGACAACTGCTAATACCTTACCAAGACCACCTAGGCCTTTTTCCTTTAAACCTTTTTTAAGATAGTACATAGGGCCACCATAAACTGTACCGTCTGGACCAACATCTCTGTATTTTACACCAAGTGTACATTCTGCAAACTTAGATGCCATACCTAAAAGACCAGCAACTATCATCCAAAATGTAGCACCAGGACCACCAATTGATAGTGCTACTGCAACACCTGCAATGTTACCTAGTCCTACTGTTGCAGATAATGCTGCAGTTAATGCCTGGAAGTGAGAAACCTCACCATCTGCGCTTTCATCTCTTATAGTGTCTACAATATCACCTTCATCAGACATTGCAATACCATCGGCTCCATAAAGTTCTTCTGCTCCGTGCTTTTCAATATCTTCATATTTTCCTCTAACAACTTGAATTGCTTTAGAAAAACCAGTAATATTTATAAACTTAAAATATATTGTAAAAAATAATGCTCCACCTATTAATACTATAAGTACCCAAGGAATTTGAAAGGTTTCAGAAAATGGGATTTCATAAAAAATGCCCTCAACAAACCAACCAGTGTATTTGCTAAAGACAGCGTCTATCTTTTCTGATGTTGTTTGCTCTTGGGCAAACGTAATAATGGGTATTAATAAAGTGAAAATTGAGAGAAGTTGTTTTCTCATATCAAAAGTTATTATTTTTAGTTAAAATTTTGAAGATTGCAATATGACAAAAAAATTGCCTTTATCAAAGTAAAGGCATTAAAATGTTATTCTATTGTTAAATATTAAACTCATTTCTTAAGGTATTTATTTGATTTGGCTTTCCTATAACAATTAATTTTGAACCCTTTGTTATAAGCGTGGACGCTTCTGGGTTCACTACATAATCTCCTGCAGGATTTTTATATCCTATAATTGTACAGCCTGTTAAATTTCTTAAATCTACCTCGCGTATAGTTTTATCTATATTATCCGGACATACATGTTCGTAAAGTATTTCGCGCACGTTTACATTATCTTGACCTGATACGGAAAGGTTATCTAAAAATTCAACTAAATCTGGCATTACTACTAAACTTGCCATATGATCTCCTCCTATTTTATCTGGAAGAATTACATTATCTGCACCTGCAAGTTTTAGTTTTCTAAAAGACGTATCTACACTTGCTCTACTAATTATTTTAAGGTTTTTATTTAATTGCCTTGCAGAAAGCACTGTAAATAAATTATCTGCATCTTCAGGCATTGCACATATTAATGCTGAAGCTTGGTCTATACCTGCACGGATAAGGGTTTCATCTTCGTTGGCATTTCCTATACAAAACATGGTATCATCATCTTCATGTTTAGAAACCAAATCTTCATCCATCTCTACAATTACAAACTCTTTCTTGTAACTCTTTAGTTTTTCTACAGCTTCTCTACCATTTCTTCCAAAACCACAAACAATAACGTGATCTTTTAATTTCTGAATCTTTTTTTCCAAAGTTTTGTGTTTAAATTCCTCGTAGCTTCGTCTTGTAAACATGTATTCTGTAAATACAGATATTACGTAACCTAAAATAACAACGCTAAATAAAATTAAGAAAATTGTGAATACCTTATCGGCATTTGTAAGCGGATTTACTTCTCCAAAACCAACTGTGGNAATGGTAATAACCGTCATATAAAGTGCATCTATCCAATCATAATTAGATATGAAACGNTATCCTAAAATNCCGAATCCTAAACTAACTGAAAGTAGTAGGAATGCTACGTAAATTCTAGATTTAAATATTTTAATCATAAATCGAACACAGAAGTTCGTTTAGTATATACTAAGTCTTTAAGCTTTAACCAGAATGCAAGNGTTAAATAAATTGCAAAGCCAACTCCTAAAGTTGCAAAAGATACGTAAATAAAGAATAGGCGAACACTTTTAGCNCGCATACCTAATCTGTCTGCTAATCTTGAAGACACATAAAACCCATGTCTCTCAAAAAANTGCCTTATTTTATATACCACAGTTAACATATTCCAAAGATAAGATATGTAATANACACCAAGAAAAAACCACCTTAAATTAACTTCAAGGTGGTTTTTGTTATAAAAAAATCAAATTCAATTAGTGAACTGCAATTGGATCTGGATTAAAATCTGGATCTAAAAACACATTTCCGTCTGTTCTCAAATCTCCTAATAATAATAACCCACAAACATGAGGTGCCGCCATAGATGTACCACTTAACGTAGCATAACCACCTTGCATAGATGTAGAATATACACTTACACCTGGCGCACAATAATCTACAACACTTCCAAAGTTTGAAAAGTAAGCAAATTGATCATTGCTATCCATTGCAGAAACTGTATATACATTTTCTCCAGAAGCTCTTGCTGGAGAGTAAAGGTTTGCTATACTTGTGGAGTTACCTGCTGCAATTGCAACACCAATACCTTTNGCACCTACTCTTGTGGTAGCNTTATCTAAAGCACTGTTTATTCCTAAAATTGGAACTGCTGGNCCTAAGCTCATATTAGCAGCATCACCAGGTTCTCCTACAGCAGCAACATAATCTAGCGCCGCTATAATACCAGATGTAGCTCCACTACCATCTGCTCCNAACACTTTTAATGCCACTACTTTTGCATTTGNNGCAACTCCAATAACTCCTATTCCATTATCAATTGCTGCAACAGTNCCTGCAACATGACTACCGTGACCATTTTGATCATCTGGTGAAGGTTCTCCTGGAACAAAAGATCTACTTCTATCTACATCTACATTTAAATCTGGGTGATCTAAATCTATTCCGCTATCTATAATCCAAGCTGTTTTACCTGTACCATCTACACCACCATTTACTCTAGTAATTCCGTAAGGTGTATTTTGAGCTACAAATGNCATAGCTGTAGTTTCTTCTTTTGCAACACTTAATTTCACCATTACATCTGGCTCTACACTTGCTACTCTGCTGTCTGACTGTAATGATTTTANTTGCTCAGGNGACAATGTTGCTGTAAATCCTGTCATTGCAAAACCATATACTTGTTTTACAGATGTAGACTTCATGTGCGGAGCTGCAATCACTTCATTTACAAATGCATTTACATTTGCTAATCTACCTTTATAAGAATNATCATTCTTAATAGATTTTGAAGCNGCTTCATTTAAGGTTACAATATATTGCCCAGATATTGCTTGGGATTGTGATTCCTGAAGTACACTAGAATCATTTTTTAAATTTTGTGTTTCTGTAATTTGTTCTTCTGCCTCACAAGACAAAAATAGAGATGANACAGCCATACCTGCNATGGCTATAAAAGTTGTGTTTGGTTTAAAAATTTTCATATTAAAAGGGTTTTGGTTTGTACAGGCNAAAACTATGCATACATATTAAAATGAAAACTTAAAAAATTATTAATATTTGTTAATTATAGTTAAATATTAGTAATTATTNATATTTATTCTTAAAAATCATATTTATTCTTATTTTTTGATAATTTTCAACCCNATTTCACAATTTANACATTTTAGCTTATCACAATAATTTCTCTTCATNTGTATTAAGCCTTGTGAATAAAGAGCATTAGCGTTTAGTGACGGATAAATAGCTGTATAACCTTTAGTAATATTATTTAATTCTAGAGGTAATAACCTCATCCAATTGATAATAGTTGTGTTTTCNAGACCATTTTTCTTGTTGTAGAAAAACGTTAAAGGTATGATGGTGTTAATAATCAACAACNTCACAAAAGCTTTACTAAGTTGTTTCTTTTTTTGTTTATGAGACGATGTGAATGAATAATGTGTTTGCCAAAATTCACTCACCTCAATCTTAAATACAGTTTCTATTTCCTGAAGAGTTGTACACTCAATAATTTTTGAAAATAAATTACTGTTCGACGCATAAAGCTCTACAAATTGAGCAAGTCTAATTGTTGGAAAANTGTCAGGACGCAACCTAAAAAACTTTGGTNTTTCTGTACTATGATTTTCGAGCTTAAANTTCTTGACTAAATAATTGTATTCCTTTAAAAGTGAGTTTGCATAAAACACCTCTTCATTGGCTTGCAACAAATTACATTGGCCGAAAACCAAAGCTTCTAATTGAAACCTATTATGACGAGTTTTTAAAACGACGTTAAAGGGTAAGCTTTGTAATGCATTANAAAAAAATGAACCATTTACATTTAAACCAAAGTTTTTGGCCAACATTAAAAACAATACTTCTTCCCAATTAGATTGTGTCTGTTCGACCAAACGTTCAATTTCATTAGATTTTTCTTCCAAACGNTCTAAATACATGCGCTCTAACCAATGGGATAAAGTAAACTCCTCAATTAACGGAAACTCATCTTCACAAGCAATCCATTTGGTTTTGTTAGATAGTAACTTCTGAGCTTTCCTTAATAANGATTCTGAAACAAGTTCTTTTAATGTTAATGTGGGTATAGGCTGTCCATCTTTTCTGTAAATCTCAACATCATGCTCCCAAACAACATGAAGTATCACATTATCATAAGCAGGATCTTTCTCATGANNGTGCGCATACCAGTCTGATGATTTTAAATGCAACTCTACATTACCTGCCCAAAGTTGATCATCAATCTTTAATTTTGNATTAAAAAAATCTGGNCCGGACTGCGTGGTATTATGAATACCCACAGAACTTATAATAAGTTGCTGGCCTTGTTGTGTAGTTGCATTAAGGAAATCGAACTTTTTAAAGTTCCANATATGATGTAGAAGTGTTTCTTGCACCTTTAAAGTTACAAAAATCTCTTATTTAAAGTACTGTTTTACAAATGGAAGCATATATTCTACCCAAAGTTTATATTGTGCACCACTAGGATGCAAGCCATCTGAAGCAATTAAAGATTCATTGGAATATGCTTGCTTTGAAATTGTATTAATATCATAAACTGGAATNTCATAAGTGCTAGCTACTTTTTTAAAAACAGTATTAAATTCGTCTATTTCANCTGCTACTTGTTCTGCTTTATGNTGTANCATNGGTGCAGAACCATAATCCGGAATATTTAAAGCAAANACACCTTTAGCGCCTTTTTTTGAATGTTTTATTGCTTTTTCAAAAACTACTTTTAANTCTTNCTCATAAGTAGTTATAGATTTTTTTTGATATTGATTNTTTACGCCTATTAAAACTGAAACCACATCNTAGGTTTCAGTTTNATCTAATCTATAATTAATAGCGCTTATAAGGTCGTCTGTACGCCAACCTGTTTTAGCTATAATTTTTATATCCCTAACCTTTAATCCATCACGTTTTAAAGCTTCTTTTAGTTGATTAGGCCAACGATTATCTTCTGAAACATTTTGACCAATAGTATATGAGTCTCCTAATGCCAAAAAAGAAACACCTTTTTTAGTATCTGAAATAGGAACACTTTTGCATTGAAAAAATATACAAACTAAAACAACTAAAAGTACTTGAAAGATATATTGAATTTTCATTCTTCAGAGATTTCCTTAGGGTGTTCTTTCTCATTTAAAGATTCTTCCAACAACTCCTCACCTAAGATTTTTTTCCATTTAAACAATTTTCGTTTCAACAACAAAAACCTTGATATTCCTATTGTTAAAAATATCACACAAGAAACTAAAGCCAAATAACCAACCGAATGTAGCGTACTAAAATCTTTTAGTTGCAANACTGCAATGCCGCCAATTAGCAAGTATAAAGANGATCTTATATATGCCAAGAGCGTACGCTCGTTTGCTAAACGCGTACGCTCCAGTGCTAAAATTTCTCTAGTATTTGCGGGTACAGGACTTGTTCTAAAAGGGTTTTTCAGTTTCATTTAGCATTATAAATAAAACAGAAAGATAATGAATTACTCAATATAACCCATCTTTCTCATCCAATCGTCATTATACATTTTACCAACATAACGGCTACCGTGATCGTGAAATAATACCACAACAACATCATCTTTTGAAAAGTGTTCTTTAAGTTGAAGTAATCCTTTAATAGCTGCTCCAGCAGAGTTCCCTAAGAACATACCTTCTTCTTTAGATAAGCGTTGTGTATAAACCGCAGCATCTTTATCTGTTACTTTGGTAAAACCATCTATGATATCAAAATTTACATTTTTCGGCAAAATGTCTTCACCGATACCTTCTGTAACGTAAGGGTAAATTTCTTTCTCATCAAACTCTCCTGTTTCATGATACTTTTTAAAGACACTACCGTAAGTATCAACTCCCCATATTTTTACATTCGGGTTTTGTTCTTTTAAATATTTCCCAACACCAGAAATAGTACCACCAGTACCTACTCCTACAACAAAGTGAGTTACCTTGCCATCTGTTTGCTCCCATATTTCTGGGCCAGTACTTTCATAGTGTGCTTTTGTATTGCTTAAATTATCATATTGATTAACATACCAAGAGTTTGGGATTTCTTTAGCTAATCTTGCTGAAGTAGAGTAATAAGACCTTGGATCATCTGGAGCAACATCTGTAGGGCAAACGTGTACTTCACTTCCTACAGCTCTTAAGATATCCATCTTTTCTTTACTCTGTTTGTCACTCAATACACAAATCATTTTNTAGCCCTTAACAATAGCTGCTAATGCTAANCCCATTCCTGTATTACCACTTGTNCCTTCTATTATTGTTCCGCCTGGTTTTAAGCGGCCATCTGCTTCTGCGTCTTCAATCATTTGTACCGCCATACGATCTTTAACCGAGTTACCTGGATTAAATGTTTCATATTTAGCAAGTACTAGACAAGGTAGCTCTGCAGTAAGTTTGTTAAGTTTTACCATTGGTGTATTTCCAATAGTACCCAATATATTTTCAGCGTATTGCATATCTTTTATTTTGAAGGTGCAAAATTAGTAAATGAAATTAGCAAAAAGGTTAATTCTGAGTAAAGAATCCCTAATCNAATTTTATTGCTTTTATAGGATTTATTTTTGAAATAACATAAGATGGTATGAGCAACATAAGCAAACACAAGGTTAGTGTTCCTAAGTTTACAAATAGAATATACCAACCAATATAAACTGGTGCTTCTGTCACATAATAGGTTTCTGGATTAAGCGGAAGTACCTTAAAGTATTTCTGAATAAACAATAATCCTAGACCGATTAGGTTACCCCAAAATAATCCTACAACAATTAGGTAACCTGCATTATAAAGGAAAATCTTTCTAATACTATTGTCATTACTACCAAGTGCTTTTAAGATTCCTATCATTTGTGTACGCTCTAATATTAAAACTAAGAGCGCTGTAATCATATTAATACCTGCAATAAGGATCATTATTCCTATNATAAGAGCAATATTAAAATCGAACAGTCCAAGCCATTCAAAAATTGAGTAATACTGTTGCTTTATGGTTTTAGAATCTAAGGTNGAATCTATGTGTTCATATACCTCAACCCCTTTTTCTTCAAGTTCACTAAAGTCATCTATAAAAACCTCAAAGTGTCCAACATCATTATCATTCCATTTATTTAAACGTCTTATATGCCTTATATCTCCTATGACATAGGTTTCATCAAATTCCTGAAAACCTGAATTATATATCCCAACAACTTTAAACGCTCTCAACAAAGGCCTCTCTAATGTGTTATCCCTTAAAAAGTAGGTAACTGCTTTATCACCTAATTTTATATTTANTCGATTAGACATATATTCAGAAATAAGAACTTCATCATTTAAAGACTCCTTGTAATTTGGCAATNTGCCTTGCACTACGTAATCTTTAAACACGNCCCAATTATAATCTGTATCTAAACCTTTTATTACAACACCTTCAAAATCATCTTCAGTTCTAATCACACCAGCTTTAAATGCTACACCTTGTACNTGAGTAATACCATTTACACTCTTAAATTCTGGGTAAAAGTCTTGATTTTTAGATATAGGTTTNAAACTAACNTTGGCGTTGTTATTATCGAAATTTGAAATGGTTATATGCCCATTAAACGCAGATATCTTATCTCGTATCTTATTCTGCAATCCTAAACCTGTTGCAAATGCAATAAGCATCATAATAACACCCACAGCAATTGCCACGATAGCAATTTTAATTATCGGTGCCGAAATGCTACTTTTATACGATTTTGAGCCAATAAGCCGTTTGGCAATAAAGCGTTCGAGATTCAAATGATTAATTTATGATGAATATGTGGTTCAAAAATACAGCTTTTGTAATGGTTTTTACTTTCCTATCCTGCGGAAATGGAAAAACTCAAGTAAATAATACGTCCAAAGCTTCAGAAAACGAAAANGTTAAGACAACCCAATCTACTACAACCCGATCACCACAACGCGGACTTTCGGTAACTGTTGGCGCCAATCAATTTGAGGAATATCTTCCGCTTTTAAAAGACAAGAAAGTGGCNATTGTTGGTAACCAAACCTCAATTGTTTTTAAAAATAGCGGATATGTTCACCTTGTAGATACACTTCTTTCTAAAGGAGTTACTATTACTAAAGTNTTTGCACCAGAACACGGTTTTAGAGGACAAGCAGATGCTGGAGAAAAAGTAAACGACTCTAAAGACACTAAAACAGGACTACCCATAATTTCATTATATGGTAATAATAAAAAACCTAGTGTTGANCAGTTAAATAATGTAGATGTTATTNTGTTTGACATACAAGATGTTGGTGCACGTTTTTACACTTACATTTCAACNTTACATTATATTATGGAAGCTTNTGCAGAACAAGGTAAACNGCTTATAGTTTTAGACAGGCCAAATCCTAATGGGCATTATGCAGATGGCCCATTATTAGACCAAAAACATTCTAGCTTTGTAGGTATGCATCCTGTGCCAGTTGTACACGGTATGACTATAGGTGANTATGCACANATGATTAGTGGTGAAGGCTGGTTAGACACTCCTAAAAAGACCGACCTTACCGTAATACCTGTTAAAAATTACAACAAGTCTATGCCTTATAGCTTACCTATTAAGCCATCACCAAACTTACCTAACTCCACTGCTGTAAATTTATATCCTACATTGTGTTTTTTTGAAGGCACTAATGTTAATGCAGGTCGCGGTACCAATAAGCAATTTCAGGTGTTTGGCTCACCGTATTTAAATCCTGAGATTTATAATTTTAAATACACTCCCAAAGCAAATGAAGGGTCAAAATACCCTAAGCATTTGGGAGAGTTATGTTATGGGTTTGATTTAAGCGAAAACAANAAACGNTTCACAGAGCTTCATTTAGAAATTTTAATTTCTGCCTATAACAACACAGCAAACAAAGCTGAATTCTTCAATTCATTTTTCACAAAATTAGCAGGAACTACAATCTTACAAGAACAAATTGAAAGCGGATTAACTGCTGAAGAAATTTCTGAAACTTGGCAAGAAGGTTTAAAAATTTACAACCAAGTAAGAACAGCTTATGAACTTTATAAAAGATAGTCGCCATAACCTTTAAACATACATATACTTTAGACGATTTGGAGATTTTGGTTTCAACTATGAACCGAANTAACTTCGACTTTCTTAAAGCGATGTTTGTGAATATCCCAATTGAGAATTATCACATCCTTATAATTAATCAAACTACTGGAAACAATAAACTTGAAAGTGATTTTGAGAATGTTCGAGTAATAAACACTACAGAACTTGGTTTGTCTAAAAGCAGAAACATGGCATTAAAACAAGCTCGAAAAAAAATTGTTCTCATTGCCGATGATGATGTTGTCTATTTAAAAGATTTTGGACAACACATAATACAAAGTTTCAACAGACAAACAGATGCCGATTTTATTTCATTTAAAACCATAGTAAATGAAAATGGAAAACCTTTTAGAAATTATATAAAAGTACCAAGAGCTTTAAAAAAGAAAGAATTAAGTAGAATCTTATCTATTGAAATGTGCTTTAAAAAAGGGTCTATAAAGCAAGCCCGATTTAATGAATGGTTTGGTTTAGGTGCTAAGTTTCCAAATATGAGTAATCAATTTTTCTTGAAGGATTTATGGCAACAAGGCCTTAAGTTTTATGAAGACCCTACACCAATAGTTTTACACGAACCTATATCCTCAAGTGACGAAGTTTCNACAGACAGAATTCTATATACTCGTGGCGCAGTTTTTTATAAAAAATACGGTAGCTTTGCTTATCTGTATGTAGCAAAATATGGTTTTTTTATGCTTAGAAAAGGTTATGTATCTATCTCTAAGCTTCCAAAAAAGCTATGGAAAATGCAANAAGGCATTAGTGATTATAAACAACTTTTAAAACAAGGACTTGACAGAAGATAAGACCACCGTAAAAGACGTAACGTTTTTAGATATTCCAAAAATTATAGACCCAAGAGGCAACTTAGCAGTTATAGAACAACAAACTATTCCGTTTTCTCATAAACGTGTTTACTATTTATTTGATGTTCCAGAAGGTGCTAAACGTGGCGGTCATTCCCATATAGAGCAATCTGAAGTTTTAATTGCTTTAAATGGCAGTTTTACCGTAATTGTAGATGATGGTGAAGACAAAAAACGTGTTACTTTAGATAACCCATTAAAAGGATTACTAATACCTAATGGTATTTGGAGAGAACTTGAAGACTTCACAAAAGGAAGTGTATGCTTAGTACTCGCAAGTGATATTTTTGAGGAGGCAGATTATATTAGAGAATACTCCGACTTTAAATCATCTAAAAGTTGATATATAAAAACCTTTTTCTAATAAAAACTGATGTATTTCTTTTAATGTAACCACTAAATCTACAGGTAGTTTTAAAAGTAATTTCTGTTTTTTATTAAGGTTTTCTAACTCAATTTGATTTTTCCAAAACTTATAATTTTTTGAATCTTTNGCTAATCGNTATNCCAANGCNATTGCATATCTGTTATTATCTANATANNNCTTTAAATCNNNAGNTNTNNGATTCTTGNNTCATTNAATTGANNAAAATCNGGNAAGACTTTATCATCTANTTTCAGGTTACTTACTCTGCCCTTAATATTAATTAAATGTATAACAGTGGCAATATTATGCAATGCNACTTTGTCTTGTAGTGCTAAGNTTGTCCAAAGTTCTATNTCTTCTCCATGAGTAACNCCTTCAGTAAAACCTCCAACTTCAATAAACTTNGCTTTATTAACTGCTACAGCGCCCATACCTGCAATTGTAAATGGNAATGAATTTTTAAAATATNCACTAACCACACCTTTATAACCATCTGCTATTGTTCCAAACTGAGCTCTAATTTTACTTTTNTCAGATTTTTGCTTTATATAACCCATACAATAAAGTGCACAAGAAGGCATATCAACTATAAGATTATGCAAGGCATCTAAATGATTTGGCTTCCAGATATCATCTGCATCNAAAAAGGCGATGNAATTAGAAGTTGCTTTTATTACGCCGTAATTACGAGCAGTTGACACACCTTTATTGTCTTTTGAGTAAATTACAATTCTATCGTCTGTAAAAGATTCAGCAATTTTCAAACTGTTATCTGTAGAACCATCATTTACGATGATTACTTCAAAATCATCAAAAGACTGCAATAACACAGAATTCAACGTACGCTCAACATATTCTGCTTTATTGAATAACGGTATGATTACTGAAAAAAATGGCATTAGTTATAAAGTTTACTGTAGTGATACAACTTAAATAAATCAAAACATCTAATTGAAGGTGATGCACTATTTAGGTTCGCCATGATATATTTTGANAATAGGCTATATAAGTTTTGAAATATGGCTGTCATGTAAAATTGATTAAGCGACAAATATGCTTTATGTAGCGGTCGTTCTTTGGCAGCCAAATTACCTGCTTCTACTTGCTGCTTTANTGTTGTTAAAGCTTCAATTTGTTTAGGTAAATACCTATGTATAGGTTCTAGNCCTAAATGATATACGGGATTATGTATATGTTTNACANTTTTACCACTTTGCTTTATCGCTTCTAAAAAAATAATATCTGTCCCATAATTAGATGTCGCATTAGTACTTGTTATTTGTATAAACGATGACTTCTGTACACACATATTTGCTGAAACAATAGTGNTATAAGGGTTATTTTGCCTCACTGCTACATCGCGCTGTTCTCGAGTCTTACCATATAACCAATGCAATCTAAACTCTTTTGCAGGAGAAACATCATCCTTATAAGACACACCTCCAAAAACAAAAGGATGACTCAATTCTGTCTCAAGTAAATATTGCTTTAAAAAATTAGACGCGCACGGTAAAACATCTGCATCTAAAAACAGTAACCAATCAAATTTGGCTGCATTTGCTAAAGCTAATCTAGACTTTAACCTTCCTTTGTTTTTAGCATTCCTTATTATGGTCACTAAAGGACGTTTCTCTAAAATTTCAAGTTCTAATGTAATATTGGAATTGGTTGATCCGTCATCTAAAATAATGATTTCTAGAGGCTCCTTAATCGCCTTTGCTTGCTCTTCAAGGCTATTAACCAAGGTGCTGCAACTATCATTATATGTTGGGATGAGAATAGAAAGCAATAATAAAATATTTATATTGCAAAGATATTCAATTAATCATAGTGGCTCTAAAATATAAATCAAGTTACAAAACGCTATATCTACTTCTTAGTATTTCTGTCATTTGGTATGTCTTAGTATTTGCAAGTATAAATTTGTGGAGCCAGAATTCAATTTATGTAGACTGCTCTACTTACCTAAAAGCTGCACAGTTATTAATTTATGATTTTCAGCCTCACCAATGGCGACCATTAGGTATGGCGATTTATGCGACTATACCAGGTGCATTAGGGCAAGATTATCAAAGTGTTTTTACCTATGTAAAACCAATAAACCTTTTACTTTGGTTAGGCTGCATAACCTTCCTATTCCACATTATCTTAAAGCTAAGCAATAGGAAATTCGCTTTTTATGGTGCGCTTTTATTTATGTCTTGTATAGGTTTAACAGTATTAAATAATTTATTGCTTTCTGAAATTCCTTGGTTATTCTGCATTCTCATAGGTATTTATGGCCTAACAAAACATAAGATTGATAACAGTATTTTATGGCTGAGTGTTGGGATAGCTTTTATAATTATATCTATTGAATTTAGACCAATTTCAAAATTCATAATATTTTTATTACTATTAATTTATGGGTCTACATTTTTAAAATCTTTAGCATCTAAAAGTCGTTTTTTTGTTGCCGCTGCTGCTTTAATCATTTTAGGACATTGTAGCTTAATGAAACAAGAGTATGGTGATTTTACAATTAGCTACATAGATTCGTTTACAGTACACCATTACCTAACAGAGCCTGCCTCTTTTGCTACATCTAATTACACAGACCGCAAAGCTTTCGAAGACGATTGGATGTCTCCTTATTTTAATAAACCATATACAGAGCGTCGTGAATATGCTACTTCTAAATTTATTTCTGAAATTTCAGAAAACCCTTTTGGTGTAATAAATGTGTACTTAAAAAACCAATTGCACAATCTCACCACTCCAAGTTTGTATGTGTTAGATGCTAAAAATTTAAAGAACACACCTTACTTTACGTTAAGCAAGACTATACTATTACTGCTTTCAAAATTTCAAAATATTGCATTCTCGTGTTTAGGGATAGTAGGTTTATTATTAACGCTTTTCCTTGCTTTAAAAAAGCAACTACAATTTAAAGAAGATAAATTACTGCTATTTATTGCGCTATCCTTAGGATATACAATAACGGTTATAGGGATTTCTGCAGAACAATATGACAGGCTCAACGTTCCTAACTATGCCTTAATTATTATTTTGAGTGTTTTATTATATCCAAAACTTAAGTCTTTAAGTAAGGCTAAGTAGTTTGTTTTTTCTGAACAACCTCAAATACCTTTTGACCATCACACTTTAAAGTTTTTGAAGGATATTTAAGGAGTAAAGCATAATCATGAGTTGCCATTAAAATAGTGTTGCCATTTTTGTTTATGTCTTGCAAAACTTCCATAACCTCAACACTCGTTTGCGGGTCAAGGTTACCTGTTGGCTCATCTGCCAAAATAAGTTCTGGATCATTTAGCAAAGCTCTTGCTATTGCAACTCTCTGTTGCTCGCCACCAGATAATTGGTAAGGAAACTTAAAGGCTTTGGTTTTCATGCCAACCTTATCAAGAACTTCGTCTATCTTACTATCCATCCCTTTTTTGTCTTTCCAGCCAGTTGCTTTAAGAACAAACTCTAAATTACCTCGAATAGTTCTGTCATTCAATAATTTAAAATCTTGAAATACTACACCTAGCTTTCGTCTTAAAAAGGGAATATCTTTCTCTTTTAATGTTCTCAGGTTATAATCTACTATACTACCTTCACCTTCTTGCAATGGTAAATCGCCGTATAGTGTTTTCATAAAACTACTCTTCCCTGTTCCTGTTTTTCCTATTAAATACACAAAGTCACCTTTGTTTATATGCACATCTACTTCAGAAAGTATAAGGCTTTCACGTTGATAAATTGCTGCATTTTTAAGTTCTAAAACAGTTTCAGACATTGGTGTAGGTTTTGGGTTAAAAGTACAAATTTTAGCTAATGAGGCGTAAAATGTTGCTATAGTTTTTAATATACAGACAACATATTTAAAAAAGCTTCTCTTCTATAACTTCAACTTAAACACCTTAGTATCATCATAAATTTACTGTTGTATAATTAACTACGTTAAAGCTGTATAAGATTTGCATAATTATAACAGAACTTTCACGTTATGATAGTCATGAACTTGTAATTTAGTTCTCCAGAACCTACTAACAATTATTTATAATGAAACTACCCAAAATATTAGTCATCCTAAGTTTCGGATTACTGTTACATACAGCCTCAGCACAACAAACAGCTGTATTTACAAATCAATATGTAGCGTATGAACAAGCACTGTCTTTGTACGATAACAATCAATTTGCTGCAGCACAACAGCAATTTGAAAAAGTAAAGCTAACCACAGAAGATGGTACTGTTGAGGCCAATTGCTCCTATTATATTGCTAATTGTGCAGTAAGACTTAACCAGCAAGGTGCAGATGATCTTATGCAGGATTTTGTAGATCGATATCCTACAAGTACAAAACGCAACTCAGCGTTTAGTGATGTTGCAAACTATTACTTTGAGAACGGTCAATATTCTCGTGCAAGAAAATGGTATGACCAAGTAAACCAAAGTAATCTTTCTAACTCAGAAAAAGAAAAATTCAATTTTAATTATGGCTATACATTATTTCAGAACAAACGTTTTGATGATGCTAAAAGCTATATGAATAAAGTAAGAGACTCTAAAGAATATGGTGCGCAGGCAAAATATTATTTAGGGTTTATGGCTTATGAAGGTGACGATTATCAGGAAGCAGACGAGCTGTTTGAAGAAGTAAAAGGAAACGATCGTTATGAGAAAAACCTAAGTTACTTTCAAGCTGATATGAATTTCAAGCTTGGTAAATTTGAAAAAGCTGTAGCCGAAGGTAAAGCACAACTCGCAAAGTCTAATCCTAAAGAAAAGTCGCAACTTAACAAGATTATTGGTGAGAGCTATTTTAATTTAGGTAATTATGCTGAAGCTGTTCCTTACCTAAAGGAGTATAGAGGTACAAGAGGAAAATGGAACAATACAGATTACTACCAACTAGGTTACGCCTATTACAAACAAGGCGAGTTTGATAATGCTATATCTGAATTTAATAAAATTGTAGATGGTAAAAATGCTGTTGCTCAAAACGCATACTACCACTTAGCAGAATCTTATTTAAAGCTTGACCAAAAGCAGCAAGCCTTAAATGCATTTAAAAACGCTTCTGAAATGGAGTTTGATAATGCTATTAAAAAAGACGCCCTTCTTAATTATGCAAAGCTATCCTATGAAATAGGGAACAGTTATGAGAGCACGCCAAAAGTGTTAACACGTTACTTAGAAACGTATCCAGATACTGCAGAAAAAACTGAGCTTCAAAATTTATTAATCGACTCATATATTACCTCTAAAAACTACGCTGAAGCTATGGAGCTTTTAGAAAGCAGTAGAGATTTTGATAATAAAGTGGCATATCAAAAAGTTGCTTTTTACAGAGGAATTGAGTTATACAATGAAGACAACTATACCGAAGCAAAAACATATTTCGAAAAATCTTTAAGCGAACCTAGAGACGCTTCTTTTACAGCAAGAGCTACATATTGGAACGCAGAAACAGATTATAACTTAAATAATTTTCAAGATGCTCTAATTGGTTATAAAGAGTTTCAAGGTATGAGTGCGGCCTCTCAAACAGAAGCATATAAAAATTTAGATTATAATTTAGGGTACGCTTACTTTAAACAAAAAGATTACGAGCAAGCCATCTCATATTTCAAAAAATACTCTGAAACCTCTTCAGATACTTCAAGAAAAAAAGATGCTTTTTTACGCTTGGGTGATACTTACTTTGTTACTAGTAAATATTGGCCAGCAATGGAAAGCTATAATGATGCTATTGCTCTTGGTGGTAAATCTGCAGATTATGCTGCATTTCAAAAAGCTATTAGTTACGGTTTTGTAAACAAGAACGACCGAAAAATTGAGGACTTAACTTCATTTTTAAATCAGTTTTCAAGGTCTACATATCGTGATGATGCCCTTTATGAGCTAGGTAACACTTATGTAGCTATCGGCAATACACAAGAAGGTATAAAAGCATACAACCGTTTAATTAGAGATGTCCCTAAAAGCTCTTATGTTTCAAAAGCACTTTTAAAACAAGGTCTTATTTATTACAACTCAGATCGTGGTAATGAAGCCTTGGAGAAATTTAAAAAAGTAGCCGCAGATTTTCCAGGAACCGCACAGGCAGACCAAGCTGTTAAAACTGCTCGATTAATATATGTAGATTTAGGACGAACTTCTGAATATGCCAACTGGGTTAAAACTTTAGATTTTGTAAATGTTACAGATGCAGATCTTGACAACACAACTTATGAGGCTGCAGAACAACAATACAGGCAGGAAAATGCAAATGCAGCACTAAGAGGTTTTGAAAATTACTTAGAAGAGTTTCCTAATGGTTTACATGCGTTACAAAGTCATTTCTATCTAGCTCAACTTCAATTTAAAGACAATAAAAAAGAAGAAAGTATCTCTCATTATAAATTTGTATTAACCAAAGAACGTAATGAGTTTACAGAACAATCTTTAGCACAATTGTCTCAAATTTATTTAGAGAAATCAAATTATAAAGACGCTATACCAGTGCTTAAACGTTTAGAGACTGAAGCAGATTTCCCGCAGAACATTGTCTTTGCCCAATCTAACTTAATGAAAAGCTATTACCAGCAAGATAATTATGAGCAAGCTGTTTCCTATGCAGAAAATGTATTGGCAAACTCAAGTATAGATACTAAGGTTAAAAATGATGCGCATATCATTATAGCAAGATCTGCAATGAAAACTGGAGATGAAGCTAAAGCAAAAACGGCTTATGCTACGGTGCAAAAAACTGCTACAGGAAAGTTAGCTGCAGAAGCTTTATACTATGATGCTTATTTTAAGAATAAAGCAGGTAATTACAAAGCCTCAAATGAAAGTGTACAAACCTTAGCTAAAGAATACTCAGGATATAAAGAATATAGTGTAAAGAGTTTATTAGTTATGGCTAAGAACTTTTATGCTTTAGAAGATGCATACCAAGCTACTTATATTTTAGAAAATATCATTAACAACTTTACAGACTACCCTACAGTTGTAGATGAAGCTAAAGCAGAGCTAATTAAAATTAAAACAGAAGAAGCTAAAACAAATGCAGATGTTAACACTAACGGCAACTAAGTTCTTTAAGATGTTAAACACTCAAATTAACCTACACCTAACAAAAAATCTAAGTCTGGATATGTCCAAATTAAATATAAAATACCTAATCTTAACCATAGCTATATTGGCAAGTTCTGGCCTTATAGCTCAAGAAGATGACAAAGAAACTATTGGTTCTGAAACTGTAGTTGTTGTAAAGCCCTACACACCATCTGTTAGTGATGCGTTTAAAGTAAAACAAACGCCACAGCTTTTAGACTCTATTACTTTGCAAAAGAAAAGTATTACTTATAAAATCTTTTCTGTACCAGTAGCTTCTACATTTACACCTACAAAAGGAACTGCAGCTAGAGTAGAGAAAGCAAGACCAATTCAGGCTTTTGACAGTTATGCAACTTTAGGTGTAGGAAACTACACATCTGCTTTTGCAGAATTTTACACCAATTTTGAGATTAATCGCGGCGAGAACTTCGGTATTAATTTTAAACATAACTCGGCTCAAGGAGGCATAGATGATGTTTTGTTAGATGATAATTATTACGACACTAATCTTGGTTTAGATTACTCTTTTAGAGATAGAGATTTAAGCTATACAATTGGTTTAGATGCGTTGCATAAGCAATATAACTGGTACGGTTTTTCTAATAACATTATAGTTACTAATGACAACCTTAATCGTACAGATGTTGTCCAAAATTACTTTGGAGCAGGTTTAAGAGCAAACTTAAGTTTAAATGACAGCTTCTTAGATCAAACAAGATTTGGCTTGTCTGTATTTGGAGATAGTTATGGCTCTTCTGAAATTAATGCCACTTTAAAACCAGAAATGGAATTTGAGATTGCAGGCGAAAAGATTCAAACTAACGTAAGTGTAGATTACTTAAATACTAGTTTTGACCAAAATTACGAAGGCACTACAGACCTAGCCTCTAGCTACCTTAACCTTGGCTTAAGCCCAAGCATCTTAATATTAAGGGATGACTTAGAATTAAATTTAGGAGCTTCTGTATTTTATAGCTTAGATTCAGAAAGTAGTGAATCTAACATATTTGTATATCCTAATATAAATGCAAGCTACAGACTAGCTGGCGAGTATTTTATTGCTTATGCTGGCTTAAATGGAGAGCTTAAACAAAATAGCTATAAAGGATTTGTAGATAACAATCCATTTGTATCTCCTACTCTTGCAATTACGCCTACAGACCAACAATATGTTGGATCCTTAGGAGCAAAAGGTAAATTAAGTGATGTTATTAGTTATAATATTAAAGGAAGCTACGCTAATGTAGAAGCACAGCCTTTATTTAAATCTAACACTAATACCTTTCCTTTAGGAGGTTTGTTAGAAGACTATGAATATGGTAACAGCTTTGGTGTTGTGTATGACAATATTAAAACAGTATCCTTTTTTGGAGAACTAAACTTTGATATTACAAAGGTGCTACGATTAGGGGTTAATGCTGAATATTTTAGCTACAATACCGACACCCAAGAAGAAGCTTGGAACTTGCCAGAACTTAAAGCATCTTTATTAGCAGACTATAAAATAACTGATAAATTTACTGCAGGCGCTAATCTTTTCTTTGTTGGAGAACGTCAAGCTCAAGCATCAGATTTTGATATGAGTGGTAACCTTACCACAGAGAACATTACATTAGATTCTTATATTGATGCTAATGTGCAATTAAACTACCTTATAAATGATCAATTATCATTCTTTGTGAAAGGAAACAATCTTTTCGCTGATAGTTACGAGAAGTGGTTAAATTTTCCTGTTTACGGTATACAAGGAATGGCTGGTGCCACCTACAAGTTTGATTGGTAATCAATCAATATAACATACATTAAAAATCTAGTTCTTCACAGAACTAGATTTTTTTTAGTAATAACACATAGGCATAAAAAAAACGCTTCAGAAAAACCTGAAGCGTTTTATATATTTAGACATTACTTAGATTATACAATCTTGTAACGTTTTCTATCAACTTCTTTTAAGTAGATTTTACGTAATCTTAAGTGGTTTGGCGTTACCTCAACATACTCATCTTTCTGAATATATTCTAAAGCCTCTTCTAAAGAAAACTTAATTGCTGGTGTAATCTTCGCTTTATCATCTGCTCCAGAAGAACGTACGTTAGACAGTTTCTTAGTCTTAGTTACGTTAACAACCATATCATCACCACGAGAGTTTTCGCCAATTACTTGACCTTCGTAAATATCCTCACCTGGATCTACAAAGAAACGACCTCTATCCTGTAACTTATCTATAGAATAAGGAATAGCAGAACCATTCTCCATAGATACTAAAGAACCGTTTTGACGTTGTGGAATATCACCTTTAAGTGGTGCATATTCTTTAAAACGGTGTGCCATAATTGCCTCACCAGCTGTTGCAGTAAGTAATTGGTTACGTAATCCTATAATACCTCTTGAAGGAATAATAAACTCACAAACCATACGGTCACCTTTAGCTTCCATACTTGTCATCTCTCCTTTACGAAGCGATACAAACTCCACTGCTCTACCAGAAACTTCTTCTGGAAGATCAATAGTTAATTCTTCAAAAGGCTCACATTTAACACCATCAATTTCCTTAATGATTACTTGTGGCTGCCCAATTTGTAATTCATAACCTTCACGACGCATTGTTTCAATTAATACAGATAAGTGAAGTACACCACGACCAAATACCATAAACTTGTCTGCACTGTCTGTTTCTTCAACACGTAGTGCTAAGTTTTTCTCAAGTTCTTTAGTTAAACGGTCTTTTACGTGGCGAGATGTTACAAACTTTCCGTCTTTACCAAAGAAAGGAGAATCGTTAATTGTAAATAACATACTCATTGTTGGCTCATCTATAGCAATAGTTTTTAACCCTTCTGGATTTTCAAAATCTGCTACAGTATCTCCAATATCAAAGCTTTCTAATCCTACGATTGCGCAGATATCTCCAGCTTTTACTTCTTCTACTTTTTTACGGCCAAGACCTTCAAAAGTATGTAGTTCTTTAATTCTAGCTTTTTGTATGCTACCATCTCTTTTTACAAGAGAGATTTGCATATTTTCTTTAAGATGTCCTCTTTGTAAACGACCTATTGCTATACGACCTGTGTAAGAAGAGAAATCTAAAGATGTAATTAACATCTGTGTTGTTCCTTCTTCAATTTTTGGCGCAGGAATATGATCATAAACCATTTCTAATAATGGCTCGATATTCTCTGTTGGTTTTTGGTAATCATCACTCATCCAACCTTGTTTGGCAGAACCGTAAACAGTTGGAAAGTCTAATTGCCACTCTTCTGCACCAAGCTCAAACATTAAGTCGAATACTTTTTCGTGTACCAAGTCTGGAGTACAGTTTTCTTTATCTACCTTATTTATAACTACACAAGGCTTAAGGCCTAAGTCTATAGCTTTTTGTAGTACAAAACGAGTTTGAGGCATAGGACCTTCAAAAGCATCTACTAATAATAAAACGCCATCTGCCATGTTAAGTACACGCTCTACTTCTCCACCAAAATCGGCGTGACCAGGTGTATCAATAATATTAATCTTAATGTCTTTGTAGTTTACAGAAACGTTTTTAGATGTAATTGTAATACCACGTTCGCGTTCAAGATCGTTGTTGTCCAATATAAGATCACCAGTGTTTTCATTTTCTCTGAATAACTGACAGTGATACATAATTTTATCAACCAAGGTTGTTTTACCGTGGTCAACGTGAGCAATAATTGCTATATTTTTGATTTCCATAGGTCTTGCCTTATTTTAAGCGTGCAAATGTACTACTATTTTTTCAGTGTTTAATACTAAAATTCAGAATTAAAAAAGAGCCTGAATATACGTACCTTTGCAGCAAACAAAGAACCTATGAAACTTGATTTAATTCCAAGACTAAAGCATACAGATTCTAACAACTTCTTTTTACTTGCTGGACCGTGCGCTATTGAGAGTGAAGATATGGCTTTGCGCATTGCAGAACGCGTGGTAGAGATTACCAATACATTAAAAATTCCTTATGTTTTTAAAGGAAGTTTTAAAAAGGCAAACAGAAGTCGTATAGATAGTTTTACAGGTATTGGTGATGAGAAAGCACTTAAGATCTTAAAAAAAGTTTCTGACACTTTTGATGTTCCTACGGTTACAGATATTCACGAAAATAGCGATGCTGCTCTAGCTGCAGAGTATGTAGATATTTTACAAATCCCTGCTTTTTTGGTAAGACAAACCGACCTTGTTGTGGCTGCTGCCAAAACTGGTAAGGTTGTAAACCTTAAGAAAGGACAATTTATGTCTCCAGAAAGTATGCAACATGCAGTTAAGAAAGTAACAGATAGTGGTAATAACCAAGTTATGGTTACAGATAGAGGTACTATGTTTGGCTACCAAGATATGGTGGTAGACTTTAGAGGCATACCTACAATGAAACAATACGCTCCGACTGTTTTAGATGTTACGCATTCTTTACAGCAACCAAACCAAACTAGTGGTGTTACTGGCGGAAGACCAGATATGATTAATACTATTGCAAGAGCTGGAATTGCAGCTGGTGTAGATGGATTATTTATTGAAACTCATTTTGATCCTGCTAATGCTAAAAGTGATGGAGCCAATATGCTAGATTTACAATACTTAGAAAGCCTACTTACTAACCTTACTAAATTAAGGCAAGTGGTTAATACATTTTAGCGTTGTTTAAAATTCTGAAATGCTTCTGTAAGAATTGCCTTTACAATAGCATGATCTATATCTTCTAAAGTGTGAAATCTTAAAGATCTAAGCATTTTTCTGTTTTCCCCATCAATAAGGTATTGCGTATGTTGTTTTATATTAATACCATAAGGAATACCTAAATCGACATAAGTTTTTCTGAAATTTAGAAAGCAGAACATTTGTTTGTAGGCACCATAAAATGGCAAACTCCATTTGTAGGACTCTTCTACATCTTCTGAAATTGATAAAATTATAAACCTCAACTCTAGCAAAATAGATTGCCAAGGTTGAGGTTTTTTTAATATATAATCTTCAGCTGGATTCAATAGTTTTAATCTTTAACAAATTTTAAAGTCTGACTTTGGTTATTAATAGTAATTGTTGCAAAGTAAATTCCATTAGATAGCTGAGAAACATCTACCCTATTTGAATTAAACTTAGCATTATTTACTTGTTTTCCTTGAACACCAACAATTTGTAGAGATGCATTCTTTGTATCATTCTGTAAACCTTCTACATACAAATATTGGTGTGTAGGATTTGGGTATACATTTAACTGCAGTGCGTTATTGTCTTTAATTGATAATGTTTGACCTTCTTGAACAAACAAGGTTTCATTTATAGTCGGATTTAAAATAGTATCTACAATACCAGATGGCCAATAAATAGTTACACTTTCTATTTCTGTATCTGTACCTATTCCAAAATGTGCATTAAGAGAGCTCATATACCTAAAACCATCTCCACTACGTATATCTCGCATTTGAGATCCCATTGCGCTTTGTATTTCAATTCTTGCTCCTATACCATTCCAGTTACTTTGCACACCTTCTGTTGTAATTTTTAGCCAATTGTTATCATTACCATCATTCATGTAAATATTACCAGAGAGTATATCCAAAAATCCATCATTATTAAGGTCTCCAATAGGACCAGCTCCAAAGTTTACTATTTGTTGAGTAAAGGTCATATCTCCGTTATTAAAAAAGAAATTTCCAGAACCTGAGTAAATGTCTAAATACCCATTGTTGTCAAAGTCATGAGTTACATACTCTATGTCTGTATCTTCAAAATTCTCTAAACCTGTACCTGTAATAACATCTGTAAAAGTAGACTCGTCGTTACGCATAAATTTATGACCTCCATTAGTAAATGAACTGGCGCCAATAAACGCATCCATATCACCATCATTATCAAAATCTCCCCAAGCAGAAGACCAAGTTTGCACTGGGTCTGCCAAATTCATAGCCGTACTCACTTCTGTAAAATTACCACTACCATCATTCTCATGTAATTGATTAATGTTGGCACCAGAGTTACCTCCACGACATTTTGCTATAAACAAATCCATATCGCGATCATTATCGTAATCTATCCAAATGGAGCCGTAGTTGCCGCCATTTACAGTATCTCCTAATCCACCTTGATTAAAGGTTAGGTTCCCATTACCATCATTTATATAATACACATTAGGTTCAACATCATGACATACAAAGGCATCTAAATGACCGTCATTATTAATATCTACAAAATTAGAGCGTTGTGAAAACACATATTCTGACCCTGAAATTTGTGAGAAACCAGTACCAGAATCATTTGCTATCATAAATGTGACACCACTTGCACCTCCATATAATAAATCGTTGTAGCCATTACCATCTATATCTCCAGCAGACAAGCTCCACGACGGTGAGTTTTCTGCAGATGTAGTTTCGATGTTTGCTGTTGTAAAGTCACCTGAAGTTTGCTGATATCTGATATTAACATTGGTAGTGCTAATTGAAACGATGTCATCTAAATAATCGCCATTCATATCGACCAATGCTCTTTGAGTTCCATCTGTATCAGAACTAGTAGAAGTAAATGTGATGATTGTCTCTGGTTCTGCAATAACTGCACCTTCAATAATTTGAAAATCAAACCCTGAAGAATTCCATTTATTATCAAAAGCAATATAATACGTTGTACCTGCTTCAACATTAAATTGTGCTATAGATAAAAATCCAGTTCCTGCATCATCATCTCCAGAGCGGCACACTAAATCTCCACAAGTTCCAGTATATACATGAAACCTTGTGTCTGCCTGAGGATCTTGATTTTGGTTTTGGGATAGGTCTGTGGTAATTGTAAGCCCTAAATTTTCTTGTGCGGTATATGTATACCATTCGCCTGCAGTTGCACCACCACCATTAGCTGCACAAATTGGCGATGGCACTTCTGTTCCATCTATTGCATCAACTGTATATATACCTTCGGTTATTGCTATTGCACTCGCACAATCGTCTTGGGAAAACCCCAAGCTTGAGATGAGGCAACATAAGAAGCTTAAAGTAATTTTTCTCATAAGTTAAGTATTTAAGTTTAGTTTAGTTTCCTTAGTTGCAGGATGGCTCTAGGCTGTTTATCCATTCCTGTATTAACGCGGCACCTTCTTCGTGATTTACAGTTCTGCCTAAAAGTGGCATTCGTATAGCTTCATCTGTACTGCTTATTCTTTCATACAGTACCGATCTTGCTGCATTTCCCGATGCAATTATATGTGTAAACTGGTCTCCAATATTTTCATCAGGTGTCACACAAATTCCTAAATTTTCGGCTATTGCAGTTTCATTATACGCAAAGCGCATTGGCCTATAATCACAATGGCTACCTTCTGCATGGCAGTGCGCACAATTAATATCTATATAAGCTCTTACGCGCTCTGTAATATCTGCAGATGTATCATCCCACTTTACTACAGTTTGTATAGTTGAAGGGTAACTATCTAAATATCCTTGAAATTGAAATTTCTCCAATTGGTTCATTTCACCATCGGTATAGGCAAATATCTTATTAATGTTTTGAGGCTTAAGACCAATAGGAATTGGTTGGTCATTTTTTTTATGACACGTAAAGCATTCGCCTTCAGAAGGTATGCGATAGTTTATTGTTTGAGTTTCATTAGCATCGTTAACCCAAGTTATATCTGTAAAACTGCCATCCATATCTAGTACGGCATTGGTTTGATCTTCATTCCAAACGTATTCTGCAAACTCCCAAGTATTGTTGAGTTTATACATAACACGAGTCTCAATAATTTTTGTAGTGTTTGATGGCTGTACGTTTATGTAATAAAAATTCTTAATAAGCACTGTGCCATTTGGAAAGTCTAGAAGAGACGCATCTGAAGTATATGAAGCTGAAACGCCAGATGGCATCCAGATAAATCGTTTTTTCTTAGCATAATCTGAAAACAGTGGTGACTGTAAGTCGTAAGGCAGAACATCGTCCTGAGGAATTAAATTTGAAATGTCTCCTTGAAAGAAATTATAGTCAGATAGATTTTGATAAGGAACTTCTGCTGGATTAAAAATCACCAATGTCTCATTCTCTCCACCAGAATTACCATCATCTACTGGATCATCATCTGTAGGATCTACAGTAGTAGGTGGTTCTTCATAACCATCATCTTCTGAACAAGCAGTTATTACTAGTATAACACATAGAAAAATACATCTTAAAATGGCAAAGGGTAATTGTCTTAACATATAAATACTGTCTTTTACCGATAAAAATAGGTAAAAAAGTATAATGTTAAGTTAAATGCAATTTTTTAACGCGTTGAATGTCTTAATATTAATTACCGTTCACAAAATCTTGCAGATATTTAAATCTATCTGTTAGCGTGCCTTTACTTGTTGTCATTCGCGCTCTTTGCAAAACTCCATCCTTATCACCGTTAAAAAATGCTGGAATAACATGTTTTAAAAACATTTCACCAAAACCTTCACTGGCATCCTTAGGAAGTTCACAAGGCAAATTATCTACAGCCATTACTGTTATTGCACCTTTTTCATTAAAAGGAACCTCTTGTTCTGTTTCTGGATTATAGCCATAAAAAGGATCTGCAATAGTAGATGCCCTAAGTGTTGATGCTACTGGACCATCTACATCACAAGAAATATCTGACACTAAATCTATATTAAATTCTGGGTGTTTAGCGTCTTTTCTAGTAAAGAGAAAAGGTGCATCGTTACCATAAAAGTGACCAGCAATAAACATATTGCTCACTTTCGCAAAACGCATAAAGTTAGATTTATAAGGCGTAGGATCATTATAAAACTCATAACGGTTACCTTCTTTTCCATCTATACGCGTATTATAGTCTAACACATCGATCATTGTGTATACAGGCTCGTCATAATTAGTAGTTAAGTAATCTTTTACATTAACCTGCTTAATTTTGAGATGATCTAAAATCTCTTTAGCTCCTAAAGCCACTTTACCTGTTCCAGAAAGTACTATTTTAATATTAGGAAGAGTAATCTTATCCAGTTCGGTTTTCATAGCATTAAGATCTGTAAGACCTTCTGCTTTTGGCAAACTAAACAGTGTATCTCTTAAGCCTAAAGCTCTAAAGCCATTATAAGCTCCAACCAAACCAGCATAGCGACCAAAACCTATAAGTCTTCCTCCATTTTCCTTTACAATTGTTTCATGATCATAAAGCTCTATTTTTTTGTCTAAAATAGAACGTAACAATGCTCTGTTATATGGTTGTTCCTTAATGGTATGACTGAAGAAAAAATACTTTTTGCTTGGTATAAGAGCACTTACAGGCACTTCCTTAACTCCAAGAAAGACATCAGCCTCTGAAACATTTTCAGTAACTGTGAAACCTTCATCTACGTATGCTTGATCTTTAAATATCCTTATATTAGAGGCTTCTACTATAAAATTAGCATCATTAAATGCTTTAGATGCATCTTTTAATTTAGATGGTGAAAATACCACACGACGGTCTGGCGGATTTTTACGTTCTTTTATTAAAGCGAAGGTTATGTTACTCATAGAATACTGTAGTTTTGTCGGTCTTAAAAAATAACAAGGCATTGGCATACCTTTTGCATTTTTGAAGGTGCAAAGGTATTATAATTATTCTACCTTTGCTTTAGATTTATTTTAAGGCTTTGTAATGTATGAGTCTTAGCGTTAGGGATTGAAGCTGTTACCGTGTAACACTGAAAGCCCGACCCGATTTAGGGTAACGCCCACATCTTTATTACACCATACTAACTGTATATTAATTGATGTGAAATATGTTCTTTGAAAGCAAAATTTTCAATACAAACTTGGGGTCGACTGGTTTTGACAGCAGGTCTAATTGAATAGTAAGCATGTCGAGCGCTGGGACACAGCTCGTAAATCTCATGATTCACACTTTTTTAAACGGCGAGAATAACTACGCCTTGGCTGCATAATCCGAATTACAGTAGGATTAACTTAATCACGTGTTAGACACGTGACCAAGATGTCTCGAGAAGGCCTTGGTTTACGGCGTTCTCACTAGAGGCACCGAAAAAGTAAACATAGTTTTGGCAGGATCTTGATGCCAAAGTGAACTTTAATTGAGAATAAGGTAGCAGTTGGTGGTCTTAAGCCGGCTGGTGCACGAAAATTAAATTAAGACTACACATGTAGAAAGCTGTTGAATTGCTTGTTTGGACGGGAGTTCGAATCTCCCCGACTCCACCAAAAACCCTCGAAACTCTAAGTTTTTCGAGGGTTTTTAATTTTATGTGATATTATAGGTGACAAGTTTTATATAACTATCTTTTTTTTTAAAATAGTGTTTATAATCTCTGAAAGCGTTTAAGTTTAAGCAATAAAAAAATCCCCAGAACATTAATTCTGAGGATTTTTTTTTATTTAATGTAGTAACTACTCTTCTTCGTTAGAAATTTTAAGACCATCACTAGTTGAGTTGTCTTCTTCACTATGCATATTTTTACTATCTCTAGGAGTGCTATGTCCTTTTTCATTTTTTACATTTCTGTCATTTCCATTACTCATAATATTATTTTTTTAGTTTATAGGTTAATAAAAGCATATAGCCATTTAATAGAAAAGCTAATGCGTTAGTTATTATTATTGGAATATCATCTTTGAGGATTCCATAAACAGTCCAGAGTCCGACACCTGACATAATTATCATTAACATGCCTCTTGAGACATCATCAACCTTTTTTGACTTATATGCTTTAACAATTTGAGGTACTATACCACACATTGTTAAAATACCTGCGACGATGCCTAAAGCTGCTTCCATTAATATATTTAATATACGTCCTCTAATCTAGAAACACTATCTAAAGTGTTTTTAATATCTTGAACTTGTTGTGTAATTGTGCTTCTTAAATTATCAGGAATCTCTTTGTGGTTATTTAAAAACTCTTCGTAGTCTTCGATACTTGCTTTATCGCCACGAAGACATTCTTCTAACAACGCCTCATCATTATCTTGTGAGAGTGCAGTTTTCACGTTAATCCAAGTTCTATGCAAAGATCCTACAGCACTTCCAGAAGCATTATCATTAAGATCTGGGTTGTAAATTTTTAATTGGTTTAATAATTTACCTGCAAACTCTTTACGCTCAGTAGCCTGTTGGATAAAAAATGACCTTAATTGACTGTCATTAGCTTTATCTGCAACTTGTTTATAGCCTTTATATGAATCATTATTCTTTTCAATTATTTCTTGTATTGAATTGGAAATTTCTTTCTTATCCATATCTATAATTTTATAGTTAATAATTGTTCAACTCAAATATAAAAAGCAAATGTATTTTTACTAATATTTTAATATATATTAGGATTTTTCTCTAAATCCATTGTTAAAATAAAAGTTAATACTATAACTTTTATTTAAATTTTTATAATAGCTATAACCTTTGTAAGTTTACCTAGTTGCCCCTATTTTTTATTTATTTAATTATAGCCATTGGCATCATCTCTTCTTATATATAGTATTAAGCATCGTAGCAAAGAATGTTATGCTTTTCGGTTTTCTTATAATACTGTAATTAATAATGCGATTAAAAATCATCGCCTCATATTTTACAGTACTACATTTAAAACTTATTACGCCTTTAAGGATAGTATAACCTTAAAAGATCTTCTATCATTTTTAAACACTATAGTTAATATTAAAATCACACTGAACGAGGATATTAATAAAGAGCTTGAATTAGAGACAACTTCGTATAAACTTAAAGATCTTCCGAAGCTTTCTTCGTCTCATACAAAGACACTACAAAACTTTAGCAGATGGATGTCAGAAAAACGACTTGCACAGAATACAATTGACATTTATACTGAAGTTACTAGAATATTTTTAAGGTATCTTTCATTGAAACAAGCTGATGAGATCACTAATATTTGGGTACAGCGGTTTAATTATGATTACATTATAGGAAATGGATTTGGTGTTGCTTATCAAAACCAATGTATTAATGGCATTAAAAAATTTGTTTCATTTTTAGGGAAACCTTTAGTTCTGGACACTTTGGTTAGGCCTAAAAAGCCACAAAAATTACCTGTTGTTTTAAGTAAGGAAGAAATCTCTCAATTGTTTAACGTTATAAACAATTTAAAGCATAAGGCTTTACTTGCATTATTATATTCTGCAGGATTACGTATTGGAGAAGCATTGCAACTTACACCAGAAGCAATAGACAGTAAACGGATGCTTATACGCATTGAACAAGCAAAAGGAAATAAGGACAGGTACACACTATTATCTGAGAGTTTTCTTACACTACTTAGAATGTATTACAAAAAATATAAACCTAAAACATATTTGTTTGAAGGGCAGAATGGCGGCGCTTATACGTCATCAAGTGCACAAAAGGTCTTAAAACGAGCATTAAGAGATGCAGGAATTACAAGGACAGGTGTTACTTTACATACCCTTAGGCATAGTTTTGCAACACATTTATTAGAGTCTGGCACAGATTTAAGGTACATACAAGAATTGTTAGGGCATAATAGTCCTAAAACCACAATGATCTATACTCACGTAAGTAGTAAAAGTTTACAAAACATTAGAAATCCGTTTGATGAACTTTAGATTTATATATATTTACTTGCAGATAAGCGGAACTCATTATATCGAAAACTTCCGCTTATCCGACCTAAATCAAAAGCTATGCGGAACTAAGTTCCGCATATAAACTAGTTGGCAGTAATGTGGAAAAACGAGATAAATTGAAAAAAGTATAAATATGGACAGAAAAGAATTTTTAAGAAACACGGCAATTTTAGGTGGAGCGACAATCCTACCAATGAACAACGTTTTTTCACAAAATGTAACGGAAAACGGAATTGACAGATTAGTGGACAGTAATGGAAATTTCATTCAAAAATCACTTCCATACAATAAAACTTTTTTGGAGCCACATATGGATGAAGAAACCTTACATCTGCACTTTGAATTTCATCACGGTGGAGCAGTAAAAGGGGCAAACACAGATTTGATTAAAATTAAGGAACATCTAAAATCGGGCGATTTAGACCAAGTGGATTTGTGGACCCGAAAGTTAGCTTACCACTTTTCAAGCCACGTGCTTCATTCCATCTTTTGGACGAACTTAACGAATAAAAAAACTGAACCCAAAACTGAACTCTTAAAACAGATAGAAAAGGATTTCGGTTCATTTGACAAACTGAAAAGCTATATCGGGAAAATATCAAAAACTGTAGAAGGAAGCGGTTGGGGTATTTTGGGTTACCAACCTTATTCGGATAGCTTGACATTGTTACAATGCGAAAATCATCAAAAATTAACACAATGGGGAGTTGTTCCGATTTTGGTGATTGATGTTTGGGAACACGCCTATTATTTGAAATACAAAAATAAAAGAGCCGATTTTGTTGATACAGTTCTTGAAATTATCAATTGGGACAATGTAGCTGACCGATTTATGACAGCAAAACGACTGACAAAATAAACACTACTGCCAACAATGGCTATAAGTAATTGCTTGTTCTCGCCTACTTCTGAAAATCCTCACGGATTTTCAGTTTGGTGTGTACTTGCAAAGTTAAGTGCTAAACCACGCAACTACTCATAGCCGAAACCGTTGCCCACAATTATGAAAACCACCTCGAATGAACCAAAAGTTTTTTGATAGTAAGGAATTCTCGGAAATTAAGATTTTTCAAATCAACAGGGATTTCTATGAATTAAAAAACATTGGAGGAGCGGAAAAAACGATAAATTTTATTGTAGATAAGCATCGTGAATTAGTTGACGACTTAAAATCAATCGGAGTAAAAATACCCAAAACCAATTTTGACGAAGTTGACTATTACTCTTATGTCTATAACGAAACCTTAAAAGATTCCTACTGGAAAAATTATCTACCTTCAACAATAGCTCAAAATCACAATTTTGATGTTTTAAAAATATCATTTGTTCTATTTGCTTCAATTAAAGGAGACATTTTCGCTATAGTTGGAGGTGGTGGAATAAGAGTGATTAAGAGGTTTATGAATAACCGTTTTGGTTTAGAATTCTACGAATATTTGACAATTCCAAAGGACGACATTGTCGTATCATTAACCGCACGTGGAATTTCAGGCAGAGTAGCCCAACAAAGCGGAATTTATAGAAATGGTAGAACATTATTAGACTCTTTAAAATTTACAGAAATACCAACTAAATTAAATTTGGTCTTAAGAGAAGATTTAAAGAACACGGTCTTTGACTTCGTTGGTTTTAGTAATGACACTATTTACACAGAAGTTGGTTCCTATTTTTTAATCAAACACGCGATAAAGTTCAAGTCTTTACATCAGATATTTAAAAAAATAAACGAAATTCATCGAAAACATAAACCTACTTCAATATCAACATTTACAAAGGTTCAAGACCCAACATTAGTCGAAGATGAATTTCAAAAGATTCTATTGAGCGAAGTAAGAAATGATATGCTTAATATGCTTGGACCAAATAGGACAGCAAATCCATATAAGTTTGATATCGACTTCATTCATCCGTCTAAAATTCAAGACTTTTATGAATGTAACAGATATGAATTAAAAACGAAAGGGCAAAGAACACCATTTTTTGAAACAACTGATAGAAACTTACTTTACAAAGAAGGTCTTAAACACCTTTTTGACAATACTAACGACCAGTTTGAATTTAGCAAAATGATTCTTGGTATGCGAGTTTATGGTTATCGTGACAAAACACGCAAGACACACGCAATGTTTTTACAGCATATAACTTGCGAAATAAAATATAATGGCAAACCTGTTTTTCAAATAGACAGCACTTGGTATAAAGTTAAAAATGACTTTATCAATAGTATTAACGATAGATGTATAAACTTAATTGATAAAAACATTTTAAGAAGTAATTTTTTAAATGTCTCTTGGGATTCAACGATTGCAGACGAAGGAGCATACAATCTAAAATATAATAATTTAAAAGACTATTATGTTTTTGACAAAATGCTTCCGGATAACATTGAATTCTGCGATATAATGTACGAAGATTCAAATACTATCTATTTGGTGCACGTAAAAGATGGTTTTGATGCAAAAATTAGAGATGTTGCAAACCAAATAACCATTTCAGCCAATCGTTTTTGGAACGACTTCAATTCAGGAAGTTCATCATATCTTTCATCAATTGTAGATAGTTATAACAAAAAGAATGCAAATAAAATTGACAAAAAAACATTCTTGAATAAATTCAACGTTAACAAAGAAGTTGTTTATGTAATGGCATATAAATCGTTGAGAGGAAAATTAAGCACGAAAGATAAAATTGAAAAAAGTAAGTCGAATATTGCAAAATACTCATTGATTCAATGTGTTCAGGATATGTCATCGCTTTATCCGATTAAGATATTTGACATTGCGGACGTGTAAATAACTGTGGGCAACAACGTGTATAGCTAATTGCTTTTCAGTTGCTTAACCCGAAGTTAAGGCGTATTTGGAAAGTCGCCAAATTTTTAAATTTGACGATTTCCAACGAAAAAAGATAAATAGTAAAATTTAAAAATCTGGCTTGTGGCTCAACCGAAAAATAATCGCTAATTTACACGCAACGAGCCATACACAAGACCGTTGGCAACAAGCTGAAAAAATGCACGATAAACAAATGAATATCAGAAAAATAAATATTCAAGACATTGAAAAGCTAAAAGAAATCGGGAAACTGACTTTTGCCGAAACTTTTTCTTCAGAAAATAGCGAAGAGAATATGAAAGAATATTTGGAAAGTGGATTTTCAACGGAAAAACTGACTGCGGAATTGACAGACCAAAATGCTGAATTTTACTTTGCGGAACTTGATGGAAAAACAATCGGGTATTTAAAAGTAAACGTTGGACAATCCCAAACCGAGATAAGGGACAAAAATGCACTCGAAATTGAACGGATTTATGTGTTGAAAGAATTTCACGGAAAAAAAGTAGGACAAATTCTTTACGACAAAGCAATTGAATTGGCGAAAGAAAAAAATGTGGAATATGTTTGGTTAGGAGTTTGGGAGCAAAATCCGAGAGCAATCCGATTTTATGAGAAAAATGGATTTAAAGCGTTTGACAAGCACGTTTTTAAACTTGGAACTGATAAACAAACCGACATAATGATGAAACTCAAATTGAATGAAAAAAAGCCAGTTGCCAACAATGTATAACCGCAATTACGGCGGATTCGACTACGTCCGAATCCACTCGGAATTGCTAACGCCAGTTCTCAACCGAAAAACATTAACTTTAATCCCGTAACTGACGGTTATACGAGACCGTTAGGTGCAACGTCCGAAAACTACTATGAAAAAAATCATTTTTATATTAAATATTCTATTCCTTTTCAACTCTTGTGGAACAAAACCGAAAGCGACAATTCAAAATAAGGAATCAGAAATAATAGGTATTGGAACAATTGATTTAAGCAAGAAAGGATTAAAACTTAAAATTGGACCTACTTGGTATGATAATGAATCTGTATTTCATTTAGTTTATGGAGTTACCAAACAAAATAATGACGAGAATTACATAACCGAACTGCATTTTAATTATGGTGGGAATATAGACTGTAAAAACAAAACTCTCACTGCAATATTTGACTTTAAAAATTCAAGCGAATTAATTCTTTCAGATTCTATTAACAAACTATTACCTGCCACAAAAGACATAATCCAGCGAAAACAAGAGAATTCAAATATTGAATTTAATTTCAAAAATCCGAGTCCTGGAATATTAGTTTTTGCAATTGAAAAAGTAAACTTAAAGCCGAACAATAAACAAAACAAAATTTATTTAAAAATTAAATCTCAATGCGAAGAGTATCTAAATCTACCTATAATTCTCAGAAAATATAATGTTTCAGAAATTGACGAATTAATAAATAATTACGTTAAAAATGAACTGAATTTATTGCCCGAAAACGAATTAAAAAATTTAAAAGTTATCTTTTCGCATAATCAAATCCATAAAACTGAAAAATTTTTCATCGATATGGTTGACCAAAGGAATATGCAGATTTTATCTTATGATTATGACTCGAAAGAATACATTTTGACTGATATCGAAAAAAAAGTATTAAAAAAAATAAAACGCAGCACCTAACAACGGCTATAGTTCATTGCTTCTGACTTTCCTCTCGGAAAGTCCTCGCAAATTTGCTATCTTCGGTTTACGGCGGAAAATTTTCGCGGATTTTCACGCAACGAAACCATAGCCAAACACGTTAGCACCAATTTGAAAAAAAACTGAACTTTGTTAAAAGCAATAGATGAAAATAATAAACGTATTTCGCCAGAAAAAGGAAGAATTGGATTTTGTCAATTATGTAAGAAAAAAGTTCGTGCTTACTGTGGAGAAATAAATATAGACCATTGGCGTCACATTAAAATTCAGAATTGTGATTCCTGGAGCGAAGGAGAAACAGAATGGCATCGTGAATGGAAAAAAGAATTTCCAGATGATTGGCAAGAAGTAATTATAGAAAAAGATTCTGAAATACACATTGCCGACATACTAACTTCCAGCAATTTAGTTCTTGAATTACAAAATTCTTCTATTTCGAGTACTACTATAAAAATCAGAGAAAAATTTTATGGTAAAATGATTTGGCTAATTAATGCTAACAAGTTCAAAGATAATTTTAGTATTAGTAGTGTAGTTAAAACTCAATTGAGACATTTGGATGACAATTATAGAGACTTTTTAAATTATGAACCGAGTGAAAGTTATGAACTTACGACAGCTAAAGAAGAGTTAGAAGATTTTGAAAACAAATTATATAATATTGATTATAAAATTTCTAATCTCAAAAATAAACTTAATGATTTAGATGAATTTTTAGGAGACTTTAAGGAAACATCTGAAAAATTTATTAGCTCTAATTATTACAATTCGCGTATAATGTATGACCTTGAAATATTGGAGCAAAAAGAACTTAAAGAAATCAATAACATTAGAGCACAACTTAAAGATGAGCTTGAAGCTAAAAAAAAATTACTTCGTATTATAGACAGTTTAGAAAGTTGTAAAATAGACAATTACTTAAATTATAAATTCATTGAGCCTAATCAAATAAGTTCATCCTCATTTGAAAAATGTGCTTTAATAGAAAAGGAAACAGAAACATCTTTGTTTCCAACTATAATAAAATTCAAATCAAAAATTGAATTCGAGAGAACAGCTAAAAATCAAAAATATCGATTGATAGTAAATCCAATAAGTAAAATTGAAAAAACCAACGAAGAAATTGCTGACTTAGAAAACAAAATTGAAAAATTAAAGGAAAAAAAAGCAGAGACTAAAAAGAAAATAAAAAAACAACTAAAGTCTTTCCTAAAAAAGAAAAGGAAGAAAATCAAGCACAAGCTAAAATTAAAAGAAACGAAAAAAGCAAAGATAAAAACTGCATTATCATTAAAGGAAGAAGACATTGAGTCAATTAAAAATATTGATTCTCAAAATAGAGCAAGGGAATATAACTCAATTACAGAAAGCCACGAAAAAGAAAGGTTTAAAGTGATGAAAAGATATAAAGGTCTGTATAACTATTATTGGAAATACAAAAGGAAAAGTTGGGACTATTCAGAAAAGAAAATTTATTTAGATTTTGAAAATGCTATATTTGAAATATTAAGCAATAATACTTTAAGAAAGCATAGTAAATCTGACTTTATAAAAATAGTAAAAAACTGGTGCTAACAACGTATATAGCTCATAGCTAAAAAGTTGATTAATCGAAGTTAAGGCGTATTTGGAAAGTCGCCAAATTTTTAAATTTGACGATTTCCAATAAAAAAGATAAATAGTAAAATTTAAAAATCTGGCTTGTGCTTAATCCGAAAATAATCGCTAATTTACACGCTACGAGCCATATACAAAACCGTTGGCATTAATTTAAATGAAACAATTCACAATCATATCAATTCTTATCTTTTTAGTGTCGTGTTCATCGACATTTAAGATTGTTGAACAACCGACAGAGTACTCAACAGTAATTGAAAAAGGACGAATAACTGGAGTTATATTTAAAGAAAATGGTGCTTGTTTTTTATGCCTTCAAGATAAAGAAAGATTCACTCCGACAATTGATGACATTCAAAAAACTGAGAGAATACTCGAACAAAATTTAAAAGAAGCGAATAAATCTAGAACGAACCAAGTTGACAATTGTCCAGTAATCCACAAAAAACTGAAATCATACAGAAGACAATACTTCGGTTACATTGACAGTAGCGGAAAGAAAATCATTTATATAACTTTCAATTGGAACAGATATTCGATTTTCGATAGACTCAGAGGATATTACAAAGACGAAAGTGAAAATTGGAAAAAAGAAAAGGAAATGGTATTGGACGGATGCAGTTACCATTGGGAAATAAAAATTAACTTAGACACAGAAGAGGTCTTTGAATTAGGAGTTAATGGAGTTGCTTTGAACGAAAGAAAAAATAAAAAACTAATGCCAACAATGTATAAATTCAATTGCGGCTGAATTTCCTGCGGAAATTCATTGCAATTTTCTATCTTTCAGTTTCAATCGGAAAATCGTACCGATTTTCCGCAACTGAAATTTATACGCTAACGTTAGCATAAATATGAAATTAAGACTGTGTTTTTTATTGTTATTAGGACTTTTATTAAATTCTTGTTTATTTGAAGATAACTCAAAACAGGAATTTCCAAAATTTGATTTTAATTCAGTCGAAAAAATTGAAATAAAGAAAGTTTTTGACTATCAATTTCTAAGGATAATTGACGAAAAAAAGAAGCTAAATAATTTTACTTCTTTCTTTATTGATTCAACTAACTATTTTAAAAATGAAAAATATAAATATGGTGGTAAAAGAGCTCTTTATCACTTAGAATTTTATAATAAAAAAGACACTCTTCAATTAACTATATATCCAAAAATTGACAATACCAAAACAGAAATTGGATTTTTTGGAAAAACGATATCTAATTATAAGGAGAATGGAATGGGGCGAAAATTCCATCGATTTTTTATATCGAAAAAAATATTGGACTTAATCGAAAACGAAAATTAAATACTTATGCTAACAACGTGTATAGCTCATTGCGGCTGAATTCCTAATCGGAATTCATTGCAATTTGCTATCTTTCGGTTACGGCGAAAAATCCTCGCAGATTTCCCGCAACGAGCCATACACAAACACGTTAGCACCAATATGGACATAAAGATATTATTAACAATAATCGCATTGATTTTAGGAATTGTATATTTTGCAATACCAAGAATCTATAAGTATTATTTTAAGCGACCTAAATTAATAGTCGAGATTGAGCCCAACAAGGGATTGACAAGTTCTCAAACTTTTATCAGATTCTCATCGAAAAACCCAGTTGGTGTTCCTGTTAATACACCTGAAGGAATTAGCATCTATGAATTTGAATGGAAATTCGATTTAATTGTCAGAAATAATTCAGAAGTCAATGCATTTAAAATCAAAATGTGTCAGCATAAAAACTCAAACTATTTAACCTTTAAAAAATCAATCAATCCAAACAAAGCTCTTAAAGCACACGAGAGTGAAATTATTCCGTTTATTTTCAGTAAAGTTGTTGAAACTAAACATAAAGATAGAGCTAGTCATTTCCCAAAAGTGCCTAATGAATTTAAAGACTTGATGCTACATCTAGAATATGAGAATGAATTTGGAACCAAGTTCTACAGCAGATATTATTTCAATACTAATGAAACCATATTTAACAAAGTCTCAAAATCTGAATTAAAATTCTGGTGCTAATAATTTCAATCTGATGACAGATAAAGAAAGAATCCAAATTTTAATTGACCAAGCGAATAGCTTAAATCTAAAGTCACTAATTCCACAAGTTGATGAAATTCTAAAGGCAAAAGCTTTTGTTATTCAATCAATTTATGACACAAAACCTGATTTTGGAGATGGTGAAGTTTTTCTTGAAACACTTCTTATAAAAATGAACTTCACTTCTAGAAGTGTCTTTGAATTATCCAAAGGGATAGATTTCTCATTTCTTGGTCGCTCTGATAAAGCACAAATAATAGATAGGTCTTCAATTTACATTTTAACAAGGTCAATTATTGAAGCGTTCTTAACTTTAGAATATTTATTTTTTAATAACCTTGAACGTGAAGAACAAATTTTCAGATATCATCTATGGAGAATTTCAGGGTTTATGTCTAGACAAGATTTTGGTAAAACCACAAATAAGAAATTTTTAGCCAAAATGGAAAGAGAAAAAAAAGAGATTGAACAACTTAAAAAAGAAGTAAAGAAAAGCCCTTACTACCCAAGTTTGAAAAAACAAGATTTATGGAAATTAGACAAATTTGGGTTGCCTCGAATTATGAGTTGGTCTTCTTTACTTAATCATAGCATTTTAAACAGTTCTCATTTCGACAAATTATATAAACTCTATTCAAACTATGCTCATTCAGAATTTATTTCAATAATTCAACTTAATGAAGGTAAATTAAGCTCTACCGATAAATTTAATATTGAGACGACTGTTACTTCTTTAAATAATGTTAGAATTTTGAGTTGTGTCGCAATAATGGAATTGGTTAATAGATATGATTTTGCCAAAAAACGATATTTAGAGATTGATGAATCACTTCGTGTTGCTATTGAATTCTGGGATAAATTCGGGAGAAACAAATAAATACTGGTGCTAACAACGTGTATAAAACATAGCTATTACAGGCTTTCCTAGAGGTTTTTGTATATTTACAAAGTACGCCAAATTTTTTATTTGGTTATATTTATAAAAGAAATTAAACATAAAAATAAAAAATTCGGCTCGTGCTAAATCCGAAAAGTTAGCGACTATTTATACGCTACGTTTCATACACAAGACCGTTGTGTGTAATATCCAAACCGAGAAAATTTAGGAACAAAACGATACTCTATGAAAGAAAATGACATCTTTAATATTTATGACTTAAATGGAAATCGAACTTCATATGGAATGATGTCTGACACTGAAAGATTCAATGTTTATGACACTAACGGAAATAGAGTATCTTACGGAATAATGAGTGGCTCGAGCAATTTCAATATTTATAATTTAGATGGAGAACGTATATCATATGGAATTGTTGATGGCGGAACTAACATAAACATATATAATCTCGAAGGAGAAAGAATTAACTATGGAATATCTAATTAACTAAAGGTATAATGAAAAGATATATACAATTACTGATTTTAGTGTTTTCAATACAGCTTTCATATTGTCAATTACCTATGAAACAAGATTCTCTAATTGGCACTAAAAAAATGAAAAAACTGATGACTGATAACGGATTTACCTTCTATAAAGCCAATGAATATCCAAAGAGAAATGGAATAGATAAAACTCTAAACATTTTGTATAAAGAAGAAGTAACTGTAGATATTTATTTTAATGATTACAATAACATTGAGTCAATAGCAATTAGAACTGGAAATGATAGTGTAATAAACGAATTAAAAAAGATTGCTGGTTTCGAGAAGTGGAAATATCATTCAGATAATGAATACGAACTCAATGGATATAAATGCCAATATGTTTATCGGCCTGACAGAAGAGATGAACCAGACGGAAAACATATAGTGCATCAGTTTTTAAATTATTATTAAAAATACTACACACAACAATGGCTATAAGTAATTGCTTGTTCTCGCCTACTTCTGAAAATCCTCGCGGATTTTCAGTTTGGTGTGTACTTGCAAAGTTAAGTGCTAACCCACGCAACTACTCATAGCCGAGACCGTTGTGCAACATATCCAAAACATTAACCAATATGAAAAAAATCATCCTTTGTCTATTTATTTTGTTCACCACAATCGAAGTTTTTTCTCAAACAACTATAAATTTAGACAAGACAAATGGAGTTTATACTGTTCCCTGTAAGGTAAATGGAATACCAATGAATTTTATTTTTGATACAGGAGCATCAAATGTGACTATATCATTAACGGAAGCCACCTTTTTGATTAAACAAGGACTTTTAGGTAAAAATGACATTAAGGAATCTGTTAAATATCAAATCGCAAATGGAGATGTAAACGAAGGAACTAATATCATATTAAGAGAAATTGAAGTTGCTGGATTAAAAATCAAAAACGTTGAAGCTACTATTGTTCACGAACAAAATGCACCTTTATTGCTTGGAATGTCAGCTTTGAGTCAATTAGGTAAAATTGAAATAGAGAATAATACGCTTATAATAAATGACTTTTCATTCAAAAGCAATAAAGACAATATTGATCTTGACAAGGAAATAAAAGGAACTATTGAATGGATAAACAGCGTATTTGTAAAATATCAATATGAAGAACCTGATTTAATACAGAAGCAAAATATCCATAGTGTTGTAGAAATTGAAAATCAATTTTTTCTTTTCGGTGTTCGAACTCAAGAGACGAGCAAGCCTTGGGCATTTAGTAAAGGATTTTTAATCCCATTAGCAAAAATTAACAACATTGACTATTCCGAGAAAAAATCTAATTACTGGCTTGAAGTGAAAATGAAAAATAATGAAGAGGCTATTGTAATGATTGATGGAAATGACAAAAAGGACTATATAGATAGATTGGAATTTATGTTAGATAAATCTATTGACAATGAGAGTTTAAGACCTAAATTAAAAAATGCACTTGAGTATATCATTGATTTATACAATGACAAACCATCAAAGAATTCTTCTTCAGTTTCACAAGGAAATAAAGAAATACGAATTAATTATAAAAATGGCATTGAAATTTTTAACATATATCTTGGAAGCGAACAACATAAATTTAAAGAAGACAAGGAATATTTTTGGTATACAGAGTTTTCCAAAATAAAGTCTACAAAAGGTGGAAGTGGCGGAAATTTACTTAACGGGAATTATAAATTCTTTGACGAAAATGGAAATTTATTGATTGATGAGAACTATTCTATGGGTTTAAAGGATGGTGATAGCAAGAGATGGGATAAAAAAGGTGAGCTTACAGAAATTAATAAATATAAAGAAGGAGAATCAGTTTATTGGAAATATCACCCAGAAGGAGATGAAGGTTGGGTAGAACAAATTGGACAAATGCTAAAAGCAGGTTGGACTAAAAATTCTTACGATAAATACAATAATCTTATAGCAAGTCAAAAGACATTTATTGACGAAAAAAGTATAATCAAAAAAGAAAAGACAAAAACATCAATTTATTTTAGAAATTCTGACCAAAAGAAAGAGGAATACACGACATTAATGATGTTCAACAATTCTTATATTGGTGAATACGTACAATATTTTGAGAATGGAAATAAAAAAGTTTATGGAAAACTATTTGACCCGTACGAGAATGGAATTGATAAATATATAGGTAATATAAGAGATGGCGAATGGAAGTGGTATAAAGAAAATGGCGAGTTAGACTCAACTGAAAAATACAAAGCTGTGGTTGAATACTGGGAAAATGGAAACCTTAAAAATATTTATGGTCAATACTTTGACGAAGAAGAAAATAAATGGCTAAAACACGGTCGCTTTTATAGTTATAATCTGGATGGAAAAGGTATTGGCAAAATTACCGAATACGAATGGGGTGAAGTAAAAGAAAAAAAAGATTAGAAGAATAAAAAATACGTTGCACAACAATGGCTATAAGTAATTGCTTGTTCTCTGCTACTTTGGAAATTCTTGCGGAATTTCCAACTTGGTGTGTACTTGCAAAGTTAAGTGCTAAACCACGCAACTACTCATAGCCGAGACCGTTACCAGCAAGCAAAAAACAAAGATTAAAACCGAAAGAAATGATAGAAAATAACATAGAATTTATTAAACAAGTAATTGAAAAAAATATTCCAATTCATAATTTTTTAGGACTAAAATTGTTAGTCATAGAAAAAGGATTTGTAAGAGTAAGTGTCCCTTTTAGAGATGAAGTTGTTGGAGACATTAGAAAAAATAGATGGCACGGAGGAATTATTGCAACAATAATGGATTCAGTTGGTGGAATTGCTGGCGGAACTCATTTCAAATCTTTTGACGATAAATTAGCAACAATTGATTTAAGAATAGATTATCTAAAAGGAGCAGAAGCATCATCTATAATTGTAGAAGGTAAAATTGTTAGATTGGGAAATAGAATACTTGTTACGAAAATGAAAGCCTTCCAAAATGATGAATTAATCGCTGAAGGAAAAGGTGTCTATAATTTTATACGTATTGATAATTCAACTAAGAAGTAATAAGTAACTCGAAATTAGATAGAAATTAGGATAATAGGATTTATTCGAGTGCCAAAATAAATGACTGAATTAAAAGTTAAAAAAATTATGGGTATAATAAAGCCAGCAGGTAACACGGTATAAAAATAATAAGGGTTAAGTGCCAAACCCAAAGTCGGTGCATATTAACAAAGTCCGCCAAATTTACAATTTGACGGTTTAAAGAAAATTAAAGAAAAAATTGTAAATTTGGCTAAGTGCTAAACTTGAAAGTAAGTGCGTTTTAATCCCTTACTATTCTTATACTAGCCGTTGCCATTAATTTGAAAAAAATGAACAAACCGACAATAATTGTACTTCTGATTTTATTAATTTCAAGTTGTTCAAATAATAATCAAACGGAAAATAAGAATATAGAAATCGAAAACCTGCGCGCGGAAAATGATAGTCTGAAAAAAATTGTGGCGGAAATTAATAATAAATATGTTTTTGACAGCTTAACTGTCAGAGATATTCCATATTACAAAAACACATACGAAATGAACTCAAATGTACGAGGCGAAATTGTATTTGTTGGATATAATAATGATAGACAAAGTACGAGAGTAATTATGATTGATAGTATTTCTTATAACCCAAAGAAACTACATAATCCTGATACGCTTGACTTGAGAATTGGCGGATTTCCATATGAAAATAAATTGGATGCTGACAAGATATACTGGAGAGCTGAAATCTATACCAAACATAAATATGGAAAAGAATTTGAAGTGTCTTTATCAAATATAGCACAAGTGAAAAAAAACTAATGGCAACACCGTGTATAAGTTATGGCTAGGTCAGTGCTTCTTCGGAAAATCCTCGCGGATTTTCCTGCGGAGTTTTGTACTTTTAATGGTTCGTGACGGGAGACGCCACAACTCATACACATAAACGTTGTAAATCATAGCGCTCACTCAGACGGCGGAAAATTACAAATCTGAAAAACCTCTGATTTCTGAAAAAGAAAACTCTGAATTATTACGCGGAGAAAACCACTCAAACTCTGAATTTGACAAATTTTACGCGGAATATCACTCTAACGGAATTGAGCCAGTTTGCGGAATTTTAAAACGTGGAATCAACAAATATTGAGCGGAATCTCACTCTTGCGGATTGAAAATTGTTGCGGAAAAATCCTGAATCTGAATTTACTCAAACGCGGAACTTCACTCAAACGGAATAACAAATCTGAAAATGCTACAATTTACAACACCGTATAAAATTAATTGCTTCTGATTTTCCTACGGAAAATCCTCGCATTTTTACTATCTTAGTTTCTCAATCTGAAAATCCTAACGGATTTTCAGCGCAACTAATCTTATACAAATACGTTGTAAGTAATGCGTAAAAACGTGCTAAACATCAACATCTGAACTAAAAATGCCAACGCTCAGTCAAGCACATTTCATTTTTCTCGTGCCTCAAAAAATAAAAAGAGCTTGCCTTTTCCCAACGCTATACTTCTGATAATACAATGAACATTTTCATTATTAAACAATGAATTTTTGCTATCTTTCTGCCGAATTATAAAAAGGTTTAAAATGAACCGAATAAAAGAAGTTTTAAAAGACAAAGGAATTAGTCAGACTTGGCTTGCTGAAAAAATGGACAAAAGTTATCCGACCATTAATGAATACGCAAGAAATAAAAGACAACCGAGTTTAGAAGACTTATACAAAATAGCAGAAATACTACAAGTCAACGCAAAAGACTTGTTAGTAGATAGCGAAAATAATATTGGGAAATAAGATGAGTAAAGAACAAAAAATAACAGGCAACATACAACCACCAAATAAGGATTTGGAAATACTAAAACAAAACTTCCCAAGCTGTTTTGACAAAAATGGAGAATTTGACTTTGAAAAATTCAAAATCCAACTTTCAAAAAACGAAATCAACTTTTCAAAAGAAAGCTACGGAATGGATTGGTTGGGTAAATCTTACGCTCGTTTATTGGCAACAGACGAAACTACTACTCTATTACAAGAAGATGAAAAGTTTAACCAAAAAGAAGGAAATTCAACTTCTGAAAACTTATTGATAAAAGGCGACAATTTAGAAGTGCTCAAGCACTTATCAAATGCCTATTATGAAAAAGTAAAAATGATATACATTGACCCACCATACAACACAGGTAGCGATGGTTTTGTATATGCAGACGACAGAAAATTTACTGTAGAAGAACTACAAGAATTAGCAGGAGTAAATGAAGAACGAGCCAAACGAATTTTAGATTTTACACAAAGTAAAAGCAACTCACATTCTGCTTGGTTAACGTTTATGTACCCAAGACTTTATATTGCCAAACAACTTCTAAAAGATGATGGTGCTATATTTGTTTCTATTGATGACAATGAATTAGCACAATTAAAATTGTTATTAGATGAAATATTTGGAGAGGAAAATTTTGTAGAAATTTTTACTTGGAATAAAACATCAACACCAGCCTCATTATCTAAAAAGTCACGTAAAACTGTTGAATATATTTTATGCTATGAAAAAAACAAAAATAATTTTAAATATTACGGAGAAGATTTATCTGGTGGAGACCAACCTCTTTTAAATGAAGGAAATAATATTGGAGTTTTAAAAATACCTAAGGATAAAATTATTTTTAAAATTGATGATGGTATTTATAATTCTGGTCAATATCACAGAATAAATCTTCTTAATGATATTGAAATTATTGAAGGTAAAAGCTCTGAGGATTTAAACATAGAAGGTAGATTTAAATGGCAACAAAGTTTTTTAGATAATGAAATAAGTAAAGGAACAACCTTTATTATCAAATCAAACAAGTTTTCAATTCGTTTCCAACGATTCGAAGATGAAAGCTATAAAACCCCAACTAATTATATTAGAGACAATATAATCTTCCCTTTATTAGACAAAACTAATGCAGAGATTGACACAAACGAAACTTCTTCTAAGGAATTAGAAGAGTTATTTGGTTGTAAAGTTTTTGACTTTCCAAAACCTGTCAGTCTAATAAAATATTTAATAAATTTTTTAGTCAATGAAAATGAATTAATCTTAGACTTTTTTGCAGGCTCAGGAACAACAGGAGATTCAGTAATGCAACTCAACGCAGAAGATGCTGGAAATCGCAAATTTATTTTGGCACAATTACCCGAACTAATTGACCAAGAAAGTAATAAAACAGCTTACGATTTCGTGAAAAATGAGTTAAAAGTAGAAATACCTACCATTTTTGAAATTACAAAAGAAAGGTTGATAAGAGCAAGTAAAAAAATACAAGAAGAACGAGAAGGCGAAGACTTATCAAATCAAGATTTAGGTTTTAAAATATTTGAAACAACGCCAATATGGGAAGATTATAATTTTGAATCAGAAGAACTTGAAAAACAAACAAGTTTGTTTGATGAAAGCAAATTAACCCAAGAAGACATAAAAGCCTTATTAGTTACTTGGAAAACCTATGATGGTGTTCCTCTCACTAAAACTATACAGGAAACTAACTTAAATGCCTACATAGCTCATTACAGTAATGAGAAATTGTATTTAATGGATAAAGGTTTTACAACCGAAAATTTGAAAACATTATTAGAAAAAATAGATAGTGATAAAAGTTTTAACCCAACTACAATCATTGCATTTGGTTATCATTTTGAGAGTAAAAGTTTGCGTGAAATAAGCGAAAACATTAAGTCTTATGCTAACAAAAAAAGTATTGATATTGACTTTATAACACGCTACTAATATGAAAGGATTTAACTTTGAAAAAAATCTTCAGCATCAATCACAAGCGGTAAAAAGTACTGTATCTGTTTTTGATAATTTAGAAATAGAGAACCCAAAAGGAGTTGACAAACAATTTCTTAATCCTGTCTTGAAAATTTATGATGGTAATAATACCTATCCTAAAAACATTATAGAATTACAAAAGGTAAATAATATTGAAGGAAAGGTAAATCTAAACAGTAATATCATAGATATTATGATGGAAACAGGAACAGGAAAAACCTATACTTACACCAAAACCATTTTTGAACTCAATAAAAATTACGGTCTTTTTAAATTTATTGTAATTGTTCCTACACTTTCTATTAAAGCTGGAACAGTCGATTTTTTAAAAAGTGATAGTGCAAGAGCACATTTTAAAGAACAATACGGTAAAACCATAAAACTGCATATTGTAGAAAGTAAAAAAGGAGGTAAAAACAAAAAATCGTTTATGCCACCTGCTGTAAACAGTTTTGTAAACGCAGGAGTTTACGAAAAAAACAGCATTCAAGTAATGGTTATAAATGCAGGTATGGTAAACTCTGAAACAATGCGAAAGAGTTTTGACAAAGGCATATTTGATAAACATACAATTCCTTTTAAAGCAATTTCTGCTGTTAATCCTTTTCTAATAATAGATGAACCTCATAAGTTTTCTAAAGCCAATAAAACTTGGGAGAATATTCAAAAAATGAAACCGCAATTTATTTTGCGTTATGGTGCAACATTTAAAGAATATGAAAATTTAGTTTACACATTAACTGCGGTCGATTCTTTCAATCGTAATTTAGTAAAAGGTGTAATAGGTCATATTACAGAGTTTGAAAGCGGAAAGAATGCTATTGTAAAACTCAATAATACTGACGGAAAAGAAGCCACTTTTGAATTATTGGAAGACAAGAGTAAAAAGACATTTAAACTTACTAAAAAAGAAAGTTTACAAAGAGTACATTTTGCAATGGAGGATTTGTACGTAGAAAGTTTAAACAAAAGTAAAGTTGTTTTATCTAATGGAATTGAATTATCTAAAGGAGATAAACTAAACCCTTATTCTTATGCAGAAAAACTGCAAGAAATAATGATTCAAAAAGCCATAAAAAGCCACTTTGAAAATGAGAAACAATTACTTACAAGAAGTGTAAAAATTAAACCAATTACTCTCTTTTTTATTGATAATATAGAAGAGTACAGAAACGAAAATGGATATTTAAGAACCACTATTGAAAGTTTGATAAAAGCAGAAGTGGAAACTTTACTTAAAACCGAAAAAAACAAGTTTTACAAAGCGTATCTTGAAAAAACCTTGGAAAATATAAGTCTTACACACGCAGGTTATTTTTCAAAAGATAATTCGGAAAAAGATGAAGCCATAGAAAAAGAAATAAATGAAATTTTGCACGACAAACAAGCAATGCTTGATTTAGATAATCCAAGGCGATTTATTTTTTCAAAATGGACTTTACGAGAAGGTTGGGATAACCCAAATGTTTTTCAGATTTGTAAATTAAGAAGTAGTGGTAGCGATATTTCAAAATTACAAGAAGTTGGTAGAGGTTTAAGACTTCCAGTAAATGAATACGGAAACCGAGTTAAAGACGAACAGTTTTATCTAAACTACTTTGTAGATTTTACAGAAAGTGATTTTGTAGATAAATTAGTGAATGAAATTAATGAGAAATCAGGAGCTATATCAATAGAAGAAATTCCTGAAAAATTATCAGACGATATCGTAAAGAAAATTTGTGAATTATACGAAACAACAGAAGATGATTTATTTGAAATATTAGACGATAATAATGTTGTTACAAGGTCTAATAAATTCAAAGAAGGTGGTTTTGATTTTATTAAACATAACTATCCTAAAATATTTGAAGGTGTTGGCTCTAATAAAGTTAGAAAATCTACAGATAAGAAAAAACAAGTAAGCATAAGAACAGAAAAATACACCGAATTAAAAGAACTTTGGGAGAAATTAAATGAAAAGGTAATTTTAGAATACAAGTTTGAAAAAGAAGACAAATTCAAATCACTTTTTATAAATTTCTTGAATGAGCAAAACAGTAATTTCACCATTGAAGGTATAAAAGAAAGAACAGCACAAATAGAAATAACTGACAACATTGCTGGAGTTAAAGAAGAACAAGAAATTTATGGAAATGAAATAACGCCAATTTCTACAATGAAGTACAGTAGCTTCTTAAAGGAATTAGCAAAAGCACTAAACATCAATATAAAGACTTTAAACAGTTCATTTATTGATTCTAATATCGACATAAACAAATTTCTAAATATTGCCACAGTTCGTATTATTAAACAAAAATTCGAGAATTATTTAATGTTTAACGCAATTGATAAATTTGGAATTGAATATCAAAAAGTGAGCAACGAAATTCATCCAACTAAATTTACTGACGAAAAAGGAAATGTATTAAAAGAAATTTCTGCTTCTGATGTTGGTGTAATGTATTCCGAAAATAAAGTAGCAGACACCTATTTGCTTGATGAATTATTTTACGATTCTGAATTAGAGAAACAGAATGTTGAAACAGGTTTAACAGATGTTGTAGTGTTCACTAAAATACCCAAAAACTCGATTAAGATTCCTGTTGCTGGCGGAAAAAGTTATTCACCTGATTTTGCTTATGTATTAAACTATGAAGACAAATCGAAAAAGTTATACTTTGTTGTAGAGACGAAAGGCAAAGATGAAGAAAAGTTAGATAAAGAAGAGAGACAGAAAATTAAACACGCAGAAAAATTCTTTGGAGATACTGTAAAAATCAAATTTAAAACTCAATTCAGTAATAAGAAAATAGAAGATTTAATACGAGAAATTATAGGTGAAAAATAGCCAGCGCACAAAGCCATACACATTCGCAATTCGCTTCAGCCATCACACTAGGCAAAAATTGCAAAAGAGTATGTCTTGCCAACGCTCACATTTGAACTAAATATCAAACATCGGAAAACCAAGCAGAACGTGAAAAGCACTACTTACAACAACGTGTATAAAACATAGCTATTATAGGCTTTCCGAGAGGTTTTTGTATATTTACAAAGTACGCCAAATTTTTTATTTGGTTATATTTATAAAAGAAAATTAAACATAAAAATAAAAAATTCGGCTCGTGCTAAATCCGAAAAGTTAGTGTCTTTTTATACGCTACGTTTCATACACAAGACCGTTGGCACCAATTTGAGAAATGAACAAAACGACTTTATATTTTGGAATAGTTATGGTTTTGACAATAAGCATTTACTTCCTAACAAGTTCAAACTTTGAGAAATCAAATAATGACAAGTTTAATTTCGGAGCTTTTGCTATCAAATTACCAGCTGATTGGAGAAAAATTGAATTTAATGGTATTGACAGCTATGTTGGTGGAATCACAAACGGAATTGACTCATTGACTTTTGATTATGGTTGGTATTCTTATTCCTTGACTGAAGAGAATAAAGAAAGTCAACTTTTCGCTACGGACACAATAAATGGAAAAATCGCTTATCTGACCAAGCCGAAAACAATCGGAAACGGAACTATCGGAATTTATATAGAAAACGCATTTAAAAAAAATCGTTTTAATTTAATCGGTAAAGACATTAAAAACGAAGAACTGATTTTGGACATTTTCAAATCAATAAAGTTTAAGGATAGTGACACACTTCGGAACTCAAAGCGCATTGAATTTAGAGAAAAATAAAAAAACTGGTGCCAACAAAGTATATAAAAAATTGCTAGTTTTACCTAAACCAATGTTAGTTGCTCGTTTGCTTGCATCTGATTTTCCTTCGGAAAATCCTCGCACACAAACACGCAACATTTCATATACGTAATCGTTGTAAACAATTATGAAAAAAATTCTGTCCATTTTATTAATTTCAGTTTTTATAGGAAGTTGTGAGACTTCTGAAAAGAAAACTAAATCGAAATCGGACGAATTACAGCAACGGATTTTAGGCAACGTAATGGGATTAAATCGACTCGAATTAACAGCGAGCTTTGACGAATGTGGAGAATGGGGAGGACACGATGAAAAATTTGATGTTTATCGGGAAAATAAAATACTCTTTGCGGAATACGTTGAGGATATTGTTGACTGCAAAGATCCTTATGCTGAAAACAGAAAAATAGCGGAACGCAAAACTTTACGGCTGAATGAAACGCACGAAAAAGCTATCGTGAATTATCTGACTTCTTTACTCGAAACTGGATTAAAAATGGAATTACCATTTCACGCAGGAACATATTATAGTGCTGTAATGAACGATTCGACAATGATATTGAAGTATCACTCTGTGAAAAGTAGTTGGACTGAATACGAAAAACTAAAAGCGGAATTACTAAAATAACGGCTTATTTAATGCTCTACTTCAGAATTATATTTTTCGTTTTGTTCCTATTAGAATTAAGATTTTTGAACTTTAAGTACAAACGAGATAAATATATTTGGATTGGAATAGTTTTGATATTCAGTTACATTGGATATTTTTTCTTTTTGATTTACAAAAGAAAATTAATTGTCAAAAGAAAATTTAAACCAAGCTTTAATCGAAATAAATAACTGTTTACAACAATGTGTATAATTCATTGCTAGTTAGAGTCTACTTACGAAAGTCCTCGCGGACTTTCTATCTGTGATTTATTTGCTAACTTTAATGCTTAAACACGCAACGAAATCATACACTAAACCGTTGGCATTAATACGAGAAAAACTAAATGACAAATAATTACAATTCAGAAGTAAATGCTGGAGTTCATACTAATATTGGTATGGATTTTCAAAAGAATTGTACTATTTACTTGTTTCTCGAAAAATACAATCAATTAAAAACCCAAAAGTATTTTATAATATTAGAACATTTAGAGGACGTAATTTTTGGATATTTAGACAATACTGAACTTTCGAAAATTGAGACCTACCAAGCTAAAAAATCATCCTCAAAATGGACAAACAGCGGTTTATTAGAAATTATTAAAAAAATTACAGAGACGAGTCAATCTGTTTTGGATGACCCTCATCCAAAAACAGTAAATTTTACGCAAAAAAACTTTTTTGCAACAAATAATACAATAGAACTAAATTGCAAGGTTAATAAACAAAAATATTCTTGTCTTGTAAATGAAGCTAACGAACTTTATAAATATTCTGATTTAGACCAAAACATTAAAAATAAGATTGAAGAAGGTTCTAAAGATGTAATTTTTTCATCAGAAAACATATCCAATTTTGATACTTTAAACTTTAGATTTATTGATTTAGGTAGAACACCAAAAGCACAACTAGAACAACTTGACGGAAAATTTAGGTCTGTATTTGGTAATAATATTGCAGACCACAAAGCTGCACTATACTCATTTTATTTCGCTTTAATGGAAATTGAAAAGGAGTTAAATCAAGGTAACGTTGCAAAATTAAGCGATAACAAAAAAAGAATTAATTCTGTCCAAATAGATTCTATAATCAATATTCTAACAAATAAGAAAAAAGCATTCGATTTTTGGAGAGAAAAAAAAGATGAATTGTGTGAAGAACTTAATATCAATCTATTTGATGTAACAATGTTTGAACTTCATTATGAAAATAGCTTTGATAAGTTCAAAGACATTAATGAAAGTGAACATAATAAAATTTTTGATTTTGTAGTTAATAACAAATCTATATTTAAATCACACTTCACAGATAGAGCTTGTATTGCAAGTTATCATTCCAAATTTAATAGAGAAAGATCCACAACATTATCCGAATTACAGCTTAAAGCTGTAATTGCGGCAGCATATATTGAAGTTAAAAATACTTTATGAAAACAACCCTATATATAAATAGTATTCTTGTTTACAGCGAAGAGAACAATAAATTTTTTCAAACCGAATTTAAAGACAAGCTAAACGTTATTTACGGTAAAAATACAGCAGGAAAAAGTACTCTAATTCAACTAATTCTTTTTGCATTTGGGATTAATGATAATAAAATTAAACTTGCCGAAATTCTAGCTGAACAGATTTTTGTAAGACTTGATTGTATAATTAAAAAAGAACACGAAGAAAAGAATTACGTTTTTATAAGACAAGATGAAACACTTTTAATTAAAGATGAAAACGAAAAAGTTTTAAGATTTAATGGTATAAGTAGCGATAATTCAGCTGAACACGTAAAACTAAAAAAATACTTTAACAACTTATTTAATTTCAATTTATTATTAGAATCAAATAGTGGAATATCAGAAGCACCAATAGAGACCATTTTCCTACCCTATTATGTATCTCAAGAAGTTGGTTGGGTTTACTTACGAAAATCCTTTAGTAACCTAAATTTTTATAAAAATTTCAAGGAAGACTTTCTTGATTATTATATAGGTATAGAGAATATTGTTGATAGAGGAGAAAAACGAAAAATTGAAAAAGAGATAAATAGACTTCAGCAACAGATTAGGTTTTACACTGATGTCGAAAAAGAAAACCAAGATTTAAAACTTGCAAACGTAATTGACCAAACACTTGAAGGTAAAGCAAATGAACTTATATCTAACATTTCGGAGAAAAAAGACAACTTACTTGATTTAGAAAACAGTTATGTTTCAGATTCAAATAAATTGACTTTCCTAAATCAACGTTTATCAGTAGTTTCTAAAGTTAAACGAAACCATAAAAATCAGGAACCAGGAAAAGATAACTGTCCTACTTGCACTCAAATTTTACCTTCAAAAATCGAAGATGTTTATTCATTTTTTCAAGAAGAAAATGATACAATTAGTTTGCAAAGAGAATTAAAAGATAAAGTCAAAAAGTTACAATCAAGATTAAATTCTTTAAACAAAAAGATTGAATCACATCGTGCTGACATAAAATCTTCATATCTAACTTTTAATAAATACTCTGAAAATGGACTAACACTTGAAAGGTATCTTGATAGTAAAGCAAACATTCAGCTATTTGAGAATTTAACCAAACAAATAGGTCAATTAACAATTGACTTAGAAAGCGAAAAAGAAAAATTAAAGGAGTATAAAACAGACGAAGAAATACTTATTGAAAGAAGTAAAAAGAGCAAAATATTTAAGGACAAGTATTTTACTTATAATGCAAGTCTAGGTTTACCATCACTAGATGAAGAAAGGTTCTACCAATTATATGAAATATCATCCTTTCCATTTCAAGGTGTACAACTACATCTTGCAGTTTTAAGTTATCATTTTGCTTTTAATTATTTACTAACCAAAACTAGTGATATTCATAGATTACCATTTATACTGGATAGCGTATTTAAAGAAGATATTGAACAAGGGAATAAAAATAAAATATTGAGATTTATCAATGAAAACTTCCCAAAAGATACTCAAACTATTTTATCAATAGCTGATGATAAAAATATTGATTCTAAAATTGAAGAATATAAGAATGAGATATTTAAAGATAATGCTCATATGATTTGCATTGGAAATGGAACAGAAGAAAAAGCGCTTCTAAAAGATAACGATGATTCTCAAAAGGAATTGATTGAAAATAGTTTTGAAATATTAGAGACAATATAAAAGTACTAATGCCAACAAAGAACTGAGGTAAAAAACAACTCTTATCTTTATTAAATTTAGACACCATTATCCTATACTCTAAGAGTCATATTTTTGATCTTAGAGTTTTTTGTTCATTGTTTTTCTTGCTTACCTCATCAGGACAGAAACATAAGTTTCGTCATAAGGTCTACCAGATTATAAATAAAAATCCTGCACATCAAACACATTAACTTTACTACAGAACATTCAATTACATTCAAATCCATTAGAAATGGATAACGTCTTTCTTGAACTTATAATTAACGCTTTGTAAGTGTATTTAATAGTTCAGTTACACAAAACCTCTCTACACCAAAAAGTATACAACATCTGAAATTCTGTATAAAGTAATTAGCCTGCTACCAACCGATCTTTGTACTATTCTTTTAAATAAAAAAACAGGCAAAATGAAAACAAATCAATTCGGTAAAAAAGGTTGGACTCCAGATAACATTCATAACTTAAACGGAAAAACCTACGTTATAACAGGAACTACAAGCGGTACAGGTTTTGAAGCTGCAAAAATATTGCTCTCTAAAGGTGCAAAAGTGGTCATGCTTAATCGTAATCCAGAAAAAGCAGAAAACACCATAATTACGTTAAAACAAGAACTTGGTAATGCTATAAAAGTATCTAACATCACGATGGATTTAGCAAAACAAGTTTCAGTTAAAAACGCTGCTGCAGAAGTTCTTAAAACGGTCTCACAAATTGATGCTCTTATCTGTAATGCTGCTATTGCTCAAGTCCCTAAACAAACACTTACAGTTGATGGATGGGAAAGCCAGATGGGAACAAATCATTTTGGAAATTGGACATTACAAGCTCTTTTATTTCCACGTATTGAAAAATCTAATGGTAGAATTGTAACCGTAGGTAGTATGGGTTATAACATGGGAATTAAGACCATTAAATTCGATGATCTAAACTGGGATAAAAACTACAGCCCAAACGGTGTTTATAGNCAAAGTAAGTTAGCGCAAATCATGTGTGTTTATGAATTGCAAGACAGACTNAAANAAGCAGGTATAACTAATGTAAAAGCGTATGCNTGTCATCCAGGTGCTTCAAAAACTTCTTTAATAAAAACCAGCGGNAGTTTANTGACAAGATTTGTATGGCANCTAATGAAATTTTCACCTTTAGTACAATCAGCTGAAAAGGGTGCTTACCCACAATTAATGTGTGCAACAGAACCAAACCTAGATCAAAGTGAATTTTATGGCCCAACCGGNAAAAATAATTGGACAGGTCCTGTAGGTGCNCATAAGTTAGAACNACATGCAAAAGATAAANCTGTGGCAAAAAAGTTATGGGAAGTTTCAGAAAAAGAAACTGGCGTTAAATGGAATATTAATTCTTAATTATTTTCAACTAAAGCTTAAGATTATGAATACCATAAAATACATCACCATAATAGCNCTATTAACCTCTTTTGGATTGTTTTCTCAAGAAAGAAATTGGACTACAGAAAAATCTAAAGACGGAAAAACAGTTGTAAACTATGAGTTAGTAAAAGAGNACAATGGAACTCACTTTTATTACATTGCCCAAACCACTGCTAATGTATCTNTGGAAGAACTAGATGNTTATTTCTCTAATACNGNCAATCATAAATATTTTATAGAGCGAACAACAACAACTGAAGAATTCAAAAAAATATCTGACAACCAATGGTTAGCTTACTATTTCTTTGATGCGCCTTGGCCATTACCAAATAGTGATCTTGTTATTGAGCTAAGTCGAACTAAAATTGATGATGATAAACTCATCTTTACTGCAGTTTCCGTAAANAATGATTATAAAAAATCTGANGTTGATAGAATGAAAACTTATAAGGTAATTTATGAATTTGAGAAAATTAGTGACTCAACAACCAAAATTACTTACAATGCAGATTATATTCCTATAGGTTCAATTCCTAATTTTTTAATNAGATCTTGGTTTCCAGAAGGNCCAGCTAATATTGTTACTAACTTAGGAACGCTGAAAAAGAATTAAATTAGTAGTATGCAACACTTTAAAACATTATCATCGTATTTANATTATTTAGGGCTACCACGACCAGAGCACCCAATGTTAAGCGTGTTTAACTCTAAAGGCAGCGGTTACCTACCTTGCCCAAGAGAGAGTTCGCCACCTATAGCAAATGATTGCTATTCTATTAGTTTTAAAAAATATGTTGAAGGAGATTTAAACTATGGAAGAACTAAATATGATTTTACAAATGGAGCTTTAATTTGTATTGCTCCAAGACAAGTTTTACAATGGGACGATAGCGTAGTCTTTGAACAGAAAGGCTTTTCAATAAACGTTCATGAAGATTTTTTGAAGGGAACAGAATTAGCTCAACAACTAAAAAAATANGGTTTCTTTTCCTATTCTGTTAATGAAGCTTTACACCTTTCTCCCAAAGAGGAAAAACAAATCGAATCGATTGTTGAAAATATAGATATTGAATATCAGAACAACCAAGATGAATTTAGCAAAGACATCATCATCTCGCAATTAAGCACTCTTTTAAAATACGCGAATCGTTTTTATGAAAGGCAATTTTTAAATAGAAAAGAGTTGTCTAATAATCTGTTGGAGCAATTTAATNAACAATTAGATATATATTTTAACTCTGGCCAATTACCAGAAAAGGGAATACCGAGTATAGAGAATATTGCAGATAAACTATCGGTTTCACAACGTTATTTGAGTGATACACTTAAGAAAGAAACAGGAAAAACCTCAACNGAACACTTGCAGTTGTATCTTATAGATGAAGCAAAGAATATATTATTAAACCCTAACAAGACAATTTCTGAAGTTGCCTATGATTTAGGCTTTGAATATCCACCCTATTTTTCACGATTATTTAAAAAGAAAGAAGGCATAAGCCCGACAGAATACAGAGAAAAATATAAATTAAACTAAACAATGGACCTTTTAAAACTAGCTACAGATTGGGCGAAGGCAGAAGTCTTTTCAACTAAATTTTTTATTCTATTTGCATTTGCATTTTTAATTGCCAGTATAGGGTTTTGGCAACTCGGTAAAACAGAAATTGCAAGAGCTTATATTATGCCAACCTTGGTTGCAGGTATCTTACTGCTAATTATAGGTAGCGGATTATTATATACAAACATTCAAAGGGTTAGCCAATTTGAAAAAGAATACCACGCAAATGCTGAAACGTTTTTAGATTCGGAGATATCACGATCTGAAGCAACACTAAAAGAATACAGAACTATTGTTTTTAAAGTAATTCCTATAATAATTATAGTTGCTGCCTTGNTCATAATATTTTTAAGTACACCNACTTGGAGAGCAATAAGCATTNCAACTATNGCAATGTTAATCGTTATTTTATTGGTNGATGGCACAGCACATTCAAGAATAGAAGCNTATTATAAAAAATTGAAACTAGTNGAAGTAAATACTGCCAACATAAATTCACCTNCAGTAAAGAATTAGTTCAANACCAATNTGAAGTAATTCAATCTAAATACTACTACTCCAAACTCTAAGGCATTATTTAGTTTTAGAGTTTTTTTTTAATTTCAAACTCAACATTTACCCCAATGCACACAACACGATTGTAAAAAATTTAGGAATAAGTTTTATAACATTATTATTTATCGTAATATTGCAATGAACAAATTAAANAATTAATGGGTTTAGCAAAAACAGAAATATTTACAGATCTCCAAAATGAAATTGCACGATATGCAAAAGTTTTTGGGCATCCTGCCAGAGTAGCAATACTTGAGCATTTGTATAAGATAGACACCTGTGTTTGTGGAGACTTGGTTCAAGAAATTGGGTTAGCACAACCTACTATTTCTCAACATCTAAAAGAACTTAAGCATTTAGGTCTTATTAAAGGTCAAGTTGAAGGCACTAGCGTTTGTTATTGTATAGATGCAGAAAATTGGGCAAAAATGAAAAGTATAATGTTTACATTTTTAAACCAANATGTCTCAAAATCTAATTGTTGTTAAAAAAATTTGATTCTATTAATCGTATTATTGCAATATACAAATAAANATATATTATGACNTTANCAGAAATAAAATCAGCATTACAAACATTAGAAACNATTAGTTTTAAGTTGCCAGATGGTAGCTTGGTACCNANCCATTTTCACGTTACAGAAGTTGGAAAAGTTACTAAGCACTTTATAGACTGTGGTGGCACTGTACGCCATGAAGAAGTTGTGAATTTTCAACTTTGGAATGCAGATGATTATAATCACAGATTACATCCTGAAAAATTAGTCCATATCATTGAGCTTTCTGAAACTAAATTAGGGATAGATGAAAATCTACCTATAGAGGTTGAATACCAAGGAGATACTATTGGAAAATTTGGGTTGGANTTTGTAAACAACTCATTTCAANTAACTACAACACAAACAGATTGTTTNGCTAAAGACCAGTGTGGTATTCCAGAAGAAAAGCCAAAATTAAAAATGTCTGAACTACAAGCTGAAAACTCTTGTGCACCAGGAAGCGGCTGTTGCTAATCTTAAAACCTATAACCCATGTCTTTATACACACCAATCTCTAATTTTTTAGAAACATTAGACACTACTACAATTGCCACAGAGCGTAAAGAGGGCTTAAATAAACTAGCCGACTTTTTACAACAGCAATTAAAGGAAAACAAAGAAGCCAATATTACATTTATTTGTACACACAATTCACGTAGGAGTCACCTCTCTCAAATTTGGGCACAAACTATTGCTCAACATTTCAATTTTAAGACCATTACAAGTTACTCTGCAGGAACAGAGGCTACGGCTCTCTTCCCTACAGTTTTAGAAACATTACGAAATACTGGTTTTAAAATAGAGAACTTGTCTAATGCAGAAAATTCTCNTTACAGTATCAAATATTCAGAAAATAGCCATCCAATTATAGGGTTTTCTAAAACNTTGGATAACTCGTTTAANCCTGAAAGTGGTTTTGCNGCAATAATGACTTGCTCACAAGCAGATGGTGGTTGCCCATTTATAGCTGGTGCTGCGTTAAGGTTACCATTAACGTATGAAGATCCGAAAGCTTTTGATAATACACCTCAACAAGAAGAAAAATATTTAGAACGTAGTAAACAAATTGCNACAGAACTGTTTTATGTATTTACACAACTAAAAACTGCCTAATGTCACAGACAAAAAAACTTAGCCTCNTAGATAGATATTTAACAGTATGGATATTTGTAGCAATGGCTATTGGTGTAGCCATAGGTTACTTTTCACCTACATTTCCAGAATTTGTAAATAGCTTTAATAGCGGCACTACAAACATCCCTATTGCTATNGGATTAATTTTAATGATGTATCCGCCANTAGCTAAAGTTAATTACAGCTTGCTACCAAAGGTGTTTAAAGACACTAAGATTCTTACAACCTCATTACTGCTCAATTGGATAATTGGGCCTATCCTAATGTTTGTTTTGGCAATCACTTTTCTTAGTGATTACCCAGAATATATGGTTGGTTTAATCTTAATAGGTTTGGCCAGATGTATTGCAATGGTTTTAGTCTGGAATGATCTTGCAGAAGGAAGCAGCGAATACGGTGCAGGACTTGTCGCGTTAAATAGCATTTTTCAGGTGTTTGCTTATAGTTTTTACGCGTGGATTTTTATAACTGTACTTCCACCCTATTTTGGATTTGATGGTGCTATTGTAAATATATCAATCGCAACTATTGCNGAAAGTGTAGCAATTTATTTAGGTATNCCNTTTGTCATGGGAATTTTAAGTCGTGTTATATTAGTNAANCTTAAAGGAGAAACTTGGTATACNGAAGTGTTTATACCTAAGATTTCACCATTAACGCTTATAGCACTTCTGTTTACTATTATAGTTATGTTTTCTCTTAAAGGAGAACTCATTGTAAAAATTCCTACAGATGTATTAATTATAGCGGTACCACTTTTAATTTATTTCACTCTAATGTTTATTATTGGGTTCTTCTTTACTAAAGCATCTGGAGCATCGTATGATAAAACTGCATCTGTAGCATTTACAGCTGCTGGTAATAATTTCGAGCTTGCCATTGCTGTGGCTATTGCAGTATTTGGCTTAAATTCTGGACAGGCTTTTGCTGGNGTTATTGGGCCTTTGGTTGAGGTTCCNGCACTTATCTTATTGGTAAGAGTATCGTTTTGGCTACGAAAGAAATACTTCCCGAAAATTAAAAATTGATAGGTTTACAAGNAATCATAAATAGCTATTACAATTAGTTCACCATAAATATTTTTTACATTTATGCTACTTATAAATAGTNCCTAGTAAAACATTATCATTATGATTGCTGCTGTCACTTTATTTTTAATTGTATCTATTTCTGCACTAATCACAAAAATTGCAGCAATAGCATTAGTACATACAGGTCTTTCTACAGAGAGCGCAAAATTTCAAGCAAGATCTGCATATACTGGCACTGGTATGAGTACTAGTGAAACAGAAAGCATAATGAACCATCCCGTAAGGCGTAAGATTATTTATAATCTTATGCTTATTGGGAATGCTGGTATTGTAACTGCAATGTCTTCCTTAATCTTAACGTTTGTCTTACCAGAAACTATTGCTTCTAGGCTGTATGGCCTCTTAATTATTGTAATCGGGATGCTATTAATTTGGCTGGCTGTGAGGAGTAAATGGGTAAANAGAGGCTTGTCTAATATCATTAATAANATGNTGAAACGTTATACCGATTTAGAAATACAAGANTACGCTGCGGTGTTGCANCTTAAAGATGANTTTAAAGTTATAGAAGCCAATGTTGATAGTGATGGCTGGATGTGCAACAGNACATTACAAGAACTTAACTTGCGAGAAGAAGGCATAACAATTTTAGGCGTAGACCGTAAGGATTCTGGATACTATGGCTCACCTTCGGGAGAGTTTAAAATGCTTGCTAATGATACAGTGACTATTTATGGAAAATCTGATGGCATACAAAGTTTGTATAACAGAAAAAAAGACTTTTATGCNCAAGAGGAGCACGANAAATATGTAGTTAAAGAAGAACAAAGAAAAGCTGTTGAAAAATTTAAAATAGAATCTAAACCTGATTAGTTAAGGGAAATTCATTTTAAATTTAATCCTAAATATAGCCTTCAATTTGGTTGAAAACAAAAAAAGCTGCTTTCAAATTTTAAACATTCATTAAGAGTGCTCTTCATCTAAAAATATTAATTTGTGAGAAAACACATATATGAAGAATATTCCACAATTAATACTACTCTTACAAGACACTCCAAAAGATGAAACTGGAGAAATAGATGTAAATCCACAATCTATAATCGAAAAATTAGATACTTGGTTAGATGGCTTTATAAAAGCGCTTCCTAACATCCTTGTAGGTATTGCCGTTTTCGTTATCATGCTTTACTTAGGAAGATGGATAGGCAAATTGGTTAAACGAGGTCTTAAAAATAAAGGAAGACGCAATTTTGGAGATTTATTAGGTGCATTTACAAGATACCTTATTACTATTGCTGGTATAGCATTGGCATTGACNATTATGGCTCCAAATTTAAGCCCAGCAGATTTAATTGCAAGCTTAGGAGTTTCTTCNGTAGCCATTGGATTTGCATTTCAAGACATCTTACAAAACTGGTTGGCAGGTATATTAATTTTNTTAAGACAGCCTTTTGAAATTGGTGATCAGATTGAAGTAAATGGTTACGAAGGTACTGTTGAGAAAGTTCAAGTAAGATCTACCATAATTACTACTTATGATGGACAACGTGTGGTAATACCAAACAACACTGTATATAACAATTCTGTTAAGGTAAAAACTGCACACGACTATATAAGATCTCAATATGACNTTGGTGTTGGATATGATGAGAATTATATGGAAGCTATGAAAATCTTAAAAGACACAGTTACTTCTATTGAAGGTGTAACCTCAGAAAAACCTGTTGAAACTTTAGTTTGGGATCAAGCAGACAGTTGGTTAACTATAAGAGTAAGATGGTGGACAAAAAGTGATCGTGCAAGCGTTGTNCATACGTGGTCTAAAGTATTACATGACACACAAAAAGCAATGGATGATGCTGGAATAGATTTACCATTCCCAACTCAAGTTGAAGTACAAAATGCTCACGATTTAAAAGAAGCACGAGAAGACAAGGACAAAGACAGAGAACTTCATAAAAGTACAATGTCTAAGAANGCTGAAGAAGCAAAAAAGGCTTCTGAGGAAGAGAAATAATCTAATCTTAGTTTAATTAAAAAGCCCAAATGTANTATTTGGGCTTTTACTTTTTAAAAAAACTTCAACACAAACATATCAATCACTTCTATAACAATAAGGATGATAATAATCCACTCTAAAGTACTGCTTTCTCTATGGTCCCAAATGCCTTTAAACAATTCTAAGTTTTCCTTTATTATGGTGATACGCTTTTCAATAGCAAAGTATCTGTTCTTTAAATCGAATGTTTGTTTTAAGTGATAATCTAGTGTTGCTAACTGCTCGTCTTCCCAAGTAACATCTGGCGAATCGAAAATATAGAGATTTTCAGAAATCCTGTTTTTAAGGTTTAACGTCTTCCCNATAAATTTCTTTAAGTTCTTGCTTGAAATTTTAAGTCGGCCACTTCGNTCCAGTTCTTCACTATGAACATTNGCTTCGTCTANCAATNCTTCTGTAATTTCAGAGTANCTATCTANTGCTACAGATTGTGAGGTATGCAACATTACCAAACGTATCATTTCATCTTCCAAGCTAGGCAGCTCAACAGCATTAAAGGATACTTTAAGAAGGTTTGGCGTTATTTTTACAACAATATCTTCAGTAAGACTATCCTTTACGTGTCCTCTTCCAAAGTTTTTTATTTGGTGTTTTATCGTTTTNATNTCTGTGTCTGANACGTTGAAAAAACTTACAATTCCAAATTGAAAAATAGACAGGTATTGGTAATCGTTAATTTGATANAATAACTCATCTGCTTCAGCAAATAAGAGTGTGTAATTTAACTTTGCACGCACCATTTTAATGTTGATGCCTTGTGCTACTTGGTAAGATTGTACCTTATACATTTAAGTAACTAGAAAATAAATTTTGATACTAATTTGAGTGAGCTACCCAAAATTACTTTGCGTAATCTCTATGAATTTACAAATTAACTCTCCAGAGCTAANTTTGCAGGTTGTGTGTTATTTCTTTTTACGCTCTAGTGTATAAAAATCTTTACGTCTGTCTTTAAGGTTTTTAACAGCTCCAAAATTATGCAGTTCTCGCAACAAATCTATATTAACATCTGCCACTAAAATCATTTCTGTGTTTGGTGTAGCTTCTGCTTTAATACCATTNCTAGGAAATGAAAANTCACAAGGTGTAAATACAGCACTTTGTGCATANTGTATATCCATATTATGAACATTTGGTAAGTTACCAACACTACCAGCAATAGCAACATAACACTCATTCTCTACAGCTCTTGCTTGAGAACAAAGCCTAACACGAGAATAGCCATTTTGTGTATCTGTTAAAAATGGTACAAATAAGATATCCATACCTTCATCGGACAATAACCTAGACAGTTCTGGAAACTCTGAATCGTAACAAATTAAGATGCCTATTTTACCACAATCTGTATCNAAGGTTTTAAGCTTGTTACCATTTTGCATTCCCCAAACTTTAGCTTCATCTGGAGTAACGTGTATCTTTTCATAACGTTCTACACTACCATCTCTTCTACACAGGTAACCAACGTTATATAACTTATTGCGTTTTACTTCTGGCATACTTCCAGAAATAATATTTATGTTATAAGATATGGCAAGCTCAGACAATCTGTTTGTAATTTCCTTTGTATACTTTGCTAATTCTCTAATAGCNTCAGCTTCACCTAAATCATTATATTTTGCCATTAATGGCGCATTAAAAAATTCTGGGAATACTGCAAAGTCACTTCGGTAGCCAGCAACACTATCTACAAAATATTCAACTTGATGCAATAGCTCGTCTAAATCATTATAAGGACGCATTTGCCATTGTATTAATCCCAATCGCACCACGCTTTTATTGGTTGAAACTGCCTTGCTAGGTTTTGTATAATAAATGTTATCCCATTCCATTAACACAGCAAACTCTCCAGAAGCCTGATCNCCTTCTAANTAGCCTTTTAAAATACGTACTGGATGAAAATCATTAGACATTTGAAAGTTTAATACAGGATCTTCAATCTCCTTACGCTTTACTTTATCTAGATATTGTTTAGGTGAAAATTTATCGGCGTGCAAATGATAGTTAGGCATACGCCCACCAAATACTATACTTTTTAAGTTTAGTGTTTCACAAAGTTCTTTACGGTAATCATACAAACGTCTTCCTAAACGCAAACCTCTATAGTCTGGTTTTATAAACACATCTATCCCATAAAGAACATCTCCATCTTTGTCATGAATCTTAAAGGTAGGATCACTCGTAATATCATCATAGGTATGCTGGTTTTCAATCTTGTCATAATCTACTATGATAGATAANGCACAACCAGCAATTTTACCGTCTATCTTAATGATAACTTGACCTTCGGGAAAAATAGATATAAGCTTTCCTATTTCCTCTAATTTCCAATACGAATTAGGGATACCACCATAAGATTGTAATGTTGCTTCTTTTAAAGCTTCATAATCTTGAATAGTGAGGTAATGCAGCTCAATATTTTCAATTTTACTTATGTCCATTTTATTTATGGTATAGTTTAGGNCGATGGTTGNTTNCTATAGCGAACTTCAGNCTTAAACAAGATTTTTTAATTTTGAATGTATTAGGAAATTGGGATTAGGTTTTTAGTATTATCTCTTTTAAAAATAANCTTTGTGCTTTTAAAACTGAAATNTNAAAGTACACTAACCCCAATTTCTTAAACTCATTACATTTCCAACAAATATGCAAACACTAATGGCGCTACTATTGTAGCATCACTTTCAATTATGAATTTAGGTGTATCTATATCTAATTTACCCCAAGTAATTTTTTCATTTGGCACAGCTCCAGAGTAACTACCGTAACTGGTAGTTGAGTCTGATATTTGACAAAAATAATTCCAGAAAGGTGTATCTGTACGTTCCATATCTTGGTATAGCATTGGTACAACACAAATAGGAAAATCTCCAGCNATACCACCACCAATTTGGAAAAAGCCAATACCGTTCTTTGAGTTTTCTGTATACCAATCTGCCAAGAATGTCATGTACTCTATACCAGATTTTACAGTACTTGCTTTAAGCTCTCCTTTTANTACGTAGCTTGCAAAAATGTTACCCATTGTACTGTCTTCCCAACCAGGAACAACTATTGGTAAATTCTTTTCTGCCGCAGCATACATCCAGCTGTCTTTTAAATCTATCTCATAATACTCCTCTAAAACTCCAGATAGNAAAAGTTTGTACATATACTCATGAGGAAAATAGCGTTCTCCTTTAGCTTCTGCATCTTTCCAAATTTTCACAATGTGTTCTTGTAACCTACGGAAAGCTTCTTCTTCTGGAATACATGTATCTGTAACTCTATTTAATCCTTTTTCAAGTAAATCCCATTCGTCNTGAGGTGTTAAGTCACGGTAATTAGGAATACGTTTGTAGTGGCTATGTGCAACTAAATTCATTAAATCTTCCTCTAGGTTTGCACCTGTACAAGACACGATATGTACCTTATCTTGGCGTATAATCTCTGCAAATATCTTCCCGATTTCTGCAGTACTCATAGCACCTGCCAAAGACACCAACATTTTTGAGCCTTCGTTAAGTTTTGTTTCGTACCCTTTAGCAGCATCTACTAAAGAAGCAGCATTAAAGTGTAGGAAGTATTTTTCAATAAAATTTGAAATTGGCTTATTATTGCTCATAATCGTCGTGTTGTGTTTTGTTAGAAAGTTGTTTTTTTTGTGATGCATTGTATTCAGATTCGTGATCAAAAGCTGCATCGATAGCTTCGTTTTCAAACTTGTATGTAAGCATCTTGTAATANAGTTTAGCTGCTAAAAAGTCTGAAGACTTGTCATTTTTATTTGGGCAAAGCTCAACAATATCAAACCCTACCACATTTTTTTCGGTAAATACCTTTTTTAGAAATTCTAAAGTCTCATACCAAAGTAATCCTCCTGGTTCTGGTGTTCCAGTAGATGGCATGATTGATGGGTCGAATGCATCTAAATCAAAAGTGATGTAAACATTATCTGTCATTAACTCTACAGCATTATCCATCCAATAATCATCTGTTGCCATATCGTGAGCAAAAAAGACATTGTCTTTATTCATTACTGTTGTTTCGGCTATGTCCATACTACGTATACCTACTTGTATAAGGTTAGTAGTTTCATTAGCTTCATAAACAGCACACGCATGGTTGTATTTGCTGCCTTCATATTTCTTTCTAAGATCTGTATGGGCATCTATTTGTAAGACTGTTAAATCTTCAAAACACTCATTAAAAGCTCTTATAGCTCCTATAGATATTGAATGTTCTCCACCAAATAAGGTTACAAACTTGTTGCGTTTTATATGTCCTTTTGTAATATCATGAACGGCTTTAGCCATTTTTTTTGGTGTCTCACTTTCTGTAACAGGATCTGCAAGATAAACGCCTTGTTTATAAACCTCTGTCTCTGTTTCTATATCATACAATTCCATTTGTTCTGAAGCGTGTAAAAATGCCTCAGGACCTTTATCTGCTCCTTTTCCCCAAGTACTTGTACCATCATAAGGAACAGGAATAAGAACGATTTTAGAAGTTTCTGCATTCGCGAATTCATCTGGAATGCCTGCATAATTTTTAGTTGTACTCATGATTATAAGAAATATGCTTTTGAAGCAAAATTGGTTGTTGATTTATTATTGTTATCTGTTTGTTGTGCATTGCCGTAACCTAGTAAGGACAACATTTGCTCTGAGGTTTGTTGNCCTGAGAAAACACTTGTTGTTATGTTTCCATCTTCATCCTTATCTATTAATAAATGTTTAGGTTGCGGTATTAAGCAGTGATGCAATCCTCCAAAGCCACCTATGGTTTCTTGGTAAGCNCCAGTATTAAAAAANCCTATATATAGCGGTTTGTCTTTTTTATATTTAGGCAAGTAAATTGCATTCATGTGTTGNTCACTGTTATAGTAATCATCACTATCACAAGTAAGACCTCCAAGAAGTACGCGTTCATATTCTTCATTCCACCTATTTACTGCTAACATTACAAAACGCTTGTTTATAGCCCAAGTATCTGGCATTGTTGTAATGAACGATGAGTTAATCATATTCCATTTTTCGCGGTCGTTTTGTTGTTTCTGGTAAAGCACCTCATATATAGCACCACCACTTTCGCCTACTGTAAAGCTTCCAAATTCTGTGAAGATATTAGGAACCGGNACATCGGCTTCATCACAAACCTGCTTAATCTGGTTAATAATTTCACTTATCATATATTGGTAGTCATACTCAAATGCTAATGAGTTTTTTATAGGAAAACCACCACCAATGTTTAAACTGTCTAATGTTGGACAGATTTTTTTTAAGCTTACATATACCTTTAAACATTTTACCAACTCATTCCAGTAATACGCAGTATCTCTAATACCAGTATTAATAAAGAAGTGTAACATTTTAAGGTTAACTTGAGGGTTATCCTTTATTTGATTATTGTAAAATGGAACAATATTTTTGTAACCTATACCTAATCTAGATGTATAAAATTCGAATTTTGGTTCTTCTTCTGAAGCTATTCGAATACCAATATTGTATTTTTTAGTAACAACATCTCCTAAAAGATTTAGCTCTTCATAGTTATCTATAACTGGTATACAGTTTTCGTGACCATTNTTAATAAGACGCGCAATATTTTCTAAATACTGGTCTCTTTTAAAACCATTACATATTACAAANGTNTCATTCTTAATCTTGCCTTGTTCTTTTAAACTTTCTACAATNTCTATATCAAAAGCCGAAGAGGTTTCAATATGAATATCATTTTTTAAAGCTTCATGTAAAACGTATTGAAAGTGACTGCTTTTAGTGCAATAACAATAATGATATTTCCCTTTATAATTGTGCTCTTTCATAGCAACTCTAAACCATTCCTTAGCTCGATTTATGTTGTCTGAAATTTTAGGCAAATAGGTAAACTTTAAAGGCGCACCGTATTCTGAAATTAGTTTCATTAGGTCTATACCGTGAAACTCTAAATTATTTTTATTTAGCTTNAACTCTTCTTGTGGAAAGTAAAAGCTTTGATCTATAAGATCTATATATTTTGTTTTCATGTGAAATTTCCTTTTACAGAATATTATAGCAATACTAACTGATTGCCAAAGGATTAAATAATAATATAAATGTGTTTTCTAAACACAAGTATCTCAAAGCTATTGGTTTTAAATGTTATAGTGTAATAAGATACTGTGAAACTATTCTAAAAACTTAAGGAGAATTTAGAGTCGGTATTCAAATATTGTATGGGGTAAAAAAGAATGATAGCGCCATTATAAATGACGGTATGAAAACCAAGGAAGTCGCCTGGAGATTTCGGTGTTCAAGACGATGAACAGCTTTTGAGGTTGACTTCAAGAATCCTTTAAGCCCGAATCTAAAATTAGTTTTCAAATGTAGTAAAACAGGAATTAGTTATCTGTTTTGAGGGTACGAATTTATATCAAAAACCAATGCTTTGTATATCTTGACATAAAATTTAACAAAAACTCCACAACTAATTGTATTTCAGTTAATTATAAATGTATTTTGTATTAAAAATGCAATAAAATATAAACCATAATGGTGGCATTAAACTCTAAAAAACGCTAGTTACAATACTTGTTTATGAACTTTTAACACATAAAAAAACAGGCCGCTTTTTTAAGGCGACCTGTACAGTATATTCTGTCTTTTAAATTGCACCTAACATGTGGTTAGGTATACTCAAAAATTACTTCTTCTTAGAAGTAACCTGAGGAGCCTTTGTTTCAACTTTTTTAGGCTGTGCCTTTTTAGGTTGTGGCTTCATAGATTGCTTTTGTGTTCCCATAATAGTACGGTTTTAAAAACAGTATAAATGTACGAGGGAACCAAGACTGCTTGTATATGCTTTAGCTATAATTTAACTATAATATCGATGAAATAACGGTGCTCCAATTAACTTTAATATTGTCTAATAAAAGAACGCACTATATCCGTACATTATGTACTAGAAACATGTTTAATTTGCTAAGAGATGTTTTCCAGTCTTCGCGAATAGTTATTCAATATCACGCTCTACCAATCCACATTTAAGCATTTTATCTCCAAAGTAAGGATTACGTATTGCTTCCTCATTACTTAACCAATAAGCACCTTTGTTATTAAATGCCATAGGACAGTATTGGTAATATAATTTACCAGTTGCTATGTTCCCTTCAACTAAATTGGTCATTTCTTGAGTAACCGCTTCAAACGCTTCTCTTTGACCATCTATATTATCTTCAACAGCTAATAATGCTAATGCATCAATATAACCAGATTTTAACTCTGTCTTTCTTAGGGTATCTAAAGATGTTTCTGCTTTGCTTTTTGCTTCAGAAAAATTAGTATTTACCAAGGCTGTCTTAATGGCATTATAGCCGCTATAAGCTATAGCAACCTCATCTGATGAAAACTCAACCGTAGTTGGTGCTGCCTTATGTATTTCTTTTGCTGTAGTATTTACTGTTACAGTTTCTGGAGTATCTGTGTCTTTAGAGTTGTTTTTACAAGACATAACCAAAAATAAACCTAAAGCTAATACTAAGTAAGAATTGCGTTTCATAGATACGTGTTTTTCTTACAAAGATATAGATTTTCTAATCGTGCTGCCGCTTGTAATAGTAAAATGCAGGTAATAATAATATTACCATAACAGGCTGTATTAAAAACCTACGAACATAGAACAATGGCATAAAATTATCTATCTGCTCTATTTGCAATAACATAATACAAAACACAGAAATTAAAGCAACAAATACTATTGTATATAAAAGTGCAGAAAATTTTAATACACTGCTGTCTTTAAATGCTACATAAAGAATAAGTAATGAAATTGCAGTATTTAATAAAAATCTAAGTATTGTATAACCTACTAGTTTACCAAAATGAAACTCCGGTGTTACACCTTTTAAATAATCACTGTGAAAGAAGTTAAGCAACGGATCATAAAACAAACTAGTTTCAAAAAAGCGAATTGCTGCCAAGCAAACTAACAAGAAACCTATACAAACTAGCTTTATAAGTGTTTTCATGTGTTAACTTTCTTTCTAGAGAACCTATTTACCCAAACTAGCCATAGTAAAAAAACAATACCATAAATAACTAATGGAAACAATATCCCGTGCAGTAAATGGTACTGTTCAGGATACTCAAAAATACCTATACATAGGAATGCAATTCTAAAAATATTAAGCCCATAAATTAATGCTGTACCTGCTAAAATGTAAAGCAGTGTACTTTTCCAAGTATCAAAAAATGCAATGATAAAAGCAACAAAAAGAATCATAACACTAATGGCATTACAACCTTCTACAACACGTGCTAAATAGTTTCCATTTATATACAATTTCATTGAAGCTTCATCTGGATGTGGCTCCACAACAGACTCATATCCAAAAGCATTAATTACAGCTTCACTTTGCTGTGCTACCAAATGGGTTATGTAATCTGGATAATACACGTCTGATGCTCCAAATTTTAAATACCCTTGATATACTAAAGCAAGTAAAAAATAACTCCCTAAAAACGTAAGGATAAAACGGATTACCGACTTATATTTGCCAAATAGTTCGCGCATAGTGTCGCAAATTAAAACATAATTATTACAAATGAGTACATCTGTTTCTACAAATATATTAGACAACTTAAAATTAGAAGTTGAAACCATTATTGATAATAAAAATTTATCTGTAGACCATCGTCTTACACAAATTTGTGAAGCGTTAGAGTCTAAAGTAGACTACTATGATTGGGTAGGCTTTTATTTTAAAAATGGCGATAAACCAGAATTAAAATTACGCGCTTATGCTGGTGAGGAAACAGATCATACAATAATTCCGTTTGGCAAAGGTATTTGCGGTCAAGTTGCAGTCTCTAACGAAAACTTTGTAGTGCCAGATGTTAAGGCTCAAGACAACTATATTGCTTGCAGCATATTTGTGAAGGCAGAAATAGTGATTCCTTTATTTGTAAATGGCGAAAATATTGGCCAGATAGATATAGATAGCCATACTGCAGATCCCTTTACAGATGCAGATACAGATTTCTTGGTATGGGTAAACAAAAAAGTTGCTGAACTCTTAGAGGCTTAAAACCTCAATCACATTTTACATTCCAGTTCTTATAGCTTCAACAGGATCTAATTTAGATGCTGAAACTGCTGGCACAATACCAGAAACTAAGCCAATTACGGCAGATATTGCTGTACCTATAAACATGTTAAATGGAGAAAGTACAAACTCAAAATCTCCTGTAAAGCTAGAGGCGATTAAAGATATTATCCACACAAAAAAGAGTCCTACTAGGCCTCCTATTACAGCCAAGATAACAGCTTCAAATAAAAATTGATACAATATAAATCTGTTTTTAGCTCCAAGAGATTTTTGAATACCAATAAGGTTGGTACGCTCCTTTACACTTACAAACATAATATTGGCAATCCCGAAACCTCCTACTAAAAGTGAAAAGCCAGAGATAATGAGACCAATAATATTCATCTGTCCAGTTATATTATCTATAAAATCTGCAAAACCCTGAAGTTGGTTTACAAAGAAGTTATCTATCTCATCTGGTTTTAAGCCACGTTTACGTCTCATTTGCTGTCCTAAGAGCGCTGTAAATTCTGGAATATCTACACCAGATTCAGGTTTCAGAATTATTGCAGGAAAAACAGATTTGTTATTGTCTCCAAAAACACGCCTTACTAAGTTAACAGGTAGCATAGCTGCTGTATCCTTACTATCTCCAAAAAGTCCTGAACCTTCTTTTTTAAGAACACCAACTACGGTAAGCTTTTGGCCATAAACTCTAATTTGCTTTCCTATAGGATCAAAATTACCAAAGAGGTTGTTTGCAATCTCATCTCCAATAACTATAACTGGTGAGCCAGAATTAGATTCTTGTTCATTAAAAAAGCGCCCTTTTGCAATTTGCAATGCTTCAATATCATAATACTCATCTGTTACTGGTGCTAGATTTACACTAGAAACCGAGTTATCTTGATATTTTAAAGTTTCTGGAGCTACGTTTAATGTATAGGTAATAGCTTCAATATCCGATACATTTCTCTTAAGGTATTGGTATTCTTCATATGTAACATCTGGAAATTGCTCTCGTTTCCATTGTGGTATTTCTGTAGGACCAAAAGAAAAACGCATTACATACATTGTGCTATTGTCTAAAGAGCTTAAGCTTCCTGTAATTTCTTGTTTTAAAGAATCAACCGCTGCAAGAACTCCAATGATAGAAAAGATTCCTATTGTTACACCAAGTAACGACAAGAATGTACGTAACATATTATTACGCAATGCATTTATAGCAAAGTTGAAGCTTTCTTTTAAGACTCTAAAATAGATTAACATAAGTGTAAGTTACTCAAGTTTTATTAAAAAATTGGCTTAATTAAGTCCTACAACTTGTAGACAAAAACACGCAGCACATACATTTGACGCCTGTCTTAATAACTTGTTACAAATTTGTGAAATTAATTACCCTTTTAGGTTATAAATTACTGCATCAAAATGGTATTTTTGCACCTTTAATAAACAAACCACAATGAGCCACACAAAAAAAGCAACATCAGCATTAATATCTGTCTTTCATAAAGAAGGTTTAGAACCAATTGTTAGAAAATTAAACGACCTAGGCGTTACCATATACTCTACAGGTGGTACAGAGAAATTTATAAAAGGTTTAGGTATAAACTGTGTTGCTGTAGAAGATGTGACTTCATACCCATCTATCTTAGGAGGTCGAGTTAAAACATTGCACCCAAAAGTATTTGGTGGTATTTTAAATAGACAAGACAACGAGAGTGATGTGGCACAAATGACAGAGTTTGACATTCCTCAATTAGATATTGTTATAGTTGATTTATATCCTTTTGAAAAAACGGTTGCATCTGGTGCAAGCGAGCAGGATATTATCGAAAAAATTGACATTGGAGGTATTTCACTTATTCGTGCTGCTGCTAAAAACTTTAAAGATGTTATTTGTGTATCTTCTATGGAAGATTATTCAGAGTTTTTAGATGTCATCTCTAATGGAAATGGCGAAACTACTTTAGCAGACCGTAAGCGTTTTGCTGGTAAAGCATTTAATGTGTCGTCTCATTATGATTCGGCTATCTTTAATTATTTCAATAGCGAACACGATGTGCCAGCATTAAAGATTAGCGAAACAAAAGGTAAAGCATTGCGTTATGGGGAAAACCCACACCAAAAAGGATTTTTCTTCGGAGATTTTGATGCAATGTTTGATAAACTTCACGGTAAGGAATTATCTTATAATAACTTATTAGATGTTGATGCTGCTGTTAACCTTATGAATGAGTTTAATGGAGATGCGCCAACATTTGCTATTTTAAAACATAATAATGCTTGTGGTATTGCACAAAGAGATACAGTGCTTAATGCTTACAAAGATGCGCTAGCTGGAGATCCTGTTTCTGCATTTGGTGGTATCTTAATTAGTAATAGTGAGATTGATGTGGCTACTGCAAACGAAATTCATAAATTATTTTGTGAAGTTGTTATAGCACCAAGCTTTTCAAAAGATGCAGAAAAAGTTTTAAAGGGTAAGAAAAACAGAATTTTATTAATTCAAAAAGAAGCTAAACTACCTGAAACCATTGTAAGAACATGTTTAAATGGTGCTTTAGTGCAGGACAGAGATCATATAACAGATGCTAAAGAAAACTTTAGCTATGCTACAGACATAAAGCCAACCGAAGAACAAATAGAAGATTTATTGTTTGCCTCAAAAATATGCAAACACACAAAGAGTAACACCATAGTACTAGCTAAGAACAAGCAATTATGTGCAAGCGGTACAGGACAAACCTCAAGAGTAGATGCTTTAAGACAAAGTATTGAAAAGGCAAAAAGCTTTGATTTTGAACTAGATGGTGCGGTTATGGCAAGTGATGCATTTTTCCCTTTTCCAGATTGTGTAGAGATTGCAGACCAAGCAGGAATTTCTGCCGTTATACAACCTGGCGGTTCAATAAAAGATCAATTAAGCATAGATTACTGTAATGACCATAAAATAGCTATGGTAATGACAGGAACACGCCATTTTAAACACTAAATTTTATACATTTACGAAATTTCTTAACCACAACACATAAATGGGACTTTTTGATTTTCTAACTGAAGAAGTTGCAATTGACCTTGGAACTGCAAACACACTCATTATTCACAATGACAAAGTTGTTGTAGATAGCCCGTCAATAGTAGCAAGAGACCGCACTAGTGGCAAAATAATTGCCGTAGGACGTGAAGCTGCAATGATGCAAGGAAAGACCCACGAAAACATTAAAACAATACGCCCATTAAAAGATGGTGTTATTGCAGATTTTGATGCGAGTGAACAGATGATAAAAATGTTTATTCAAGAAATACCTGCATTAAAGAAAAAGTTCTTTCGCCCAGATTTAAGAATGGTTATTTGTATTCCTTCTGGAATAACAGAGGTAGAAATGCGAGCGGTTAAGGAAAGTGCAGAACGTGTTAAGGGTAAAGAAGTATATCTTATTCACGAACCTATGGCAGCCGCTATAGGTATTGGTGTAGACATTATGCAACCAAAAGGAAATATGATTGTAGATATAGGTGGTGGTACCACAGAGATTGCAGTTATAGCTCTTGGTGGTATTGTTTGTGACAAATCTGTAAAAATTGCAGGAGATGTATTTACAAATGATATTGTATACTATATGCGTACACAGCATAACTTATATGTTGGAGAACGTACTGCAGAAAAAATTAAGATACAAATAGGTGCTGCTACAGAAGATTTAGAGGTGCCACCAGAAGATATGAGCGTGCAAGGCCGTGATTTATTAACTGGTAAACCTAAGCAAGTACAAATTTCTCATAGAGAAATAGCTAAAGCATTAGACAAATCTATTCTTAGAATTGAAGATGCTGTGATGGAAACCTTAGGGCAAACGCCTCCAGAACTTGCTGCAGATATTTACAATACTGGTATTTATCTTGCAGGTGGTGGTTCTATGTTACGTGGTTTAGATAAACGTTTATCACAAAAAACAGACTTACCTGTGTATATTGCAGAAGACCCATTACGTGCTGTAGTTAGAGGAACAGGTATAACACTAAAAAATTTAAGCAGATACAAAGGCGTACTTCTTAAATAAAAAACAAACCTTATGCAGCAAATACTCAGCTTCCTTATTCGGAACAAAAATACCTTGCTGTTTCTTTTCTTGTTTGCTATATCATTAGCGTTTACTGTTGAGTCTCACTCCTATCATAAAAGTAAATGGATAAGCTCTACCAACTTTTTAAGTGGCAATGTTTTTGGTTTTGGATCATCTATAGATTCTTACTTTAATCTTAGAGACGTAAATACAACATTAGTAAAAGAAAACCAGCAATTACGATTGCAGTTAGAACGATTTAAATCTATACCTATAGACACAAGTTTTACTGATACTGCAACCTATAACTCACCTTATAAATTTTATAATGCTACTGTAATTGCCAATAGCTTTTCAAAAAAGGACAATTATATTCTTATAAACAAAGGACAAAAAGATAGCATTAAACCAGATATGGGTGTAATTACACCAAATGGTTTATTAGGGATTATTGAAAACACATCTTCTAACTATTCTAGAATTATTTCAATATTAAACAGCAACCTTGAAATTAATGTAGGTTTAAAAAAATCTGACCATTTTGGAACATTAAGTTGGAATGGCGAGTCTCCTTACAAAGCTCAACTTATAGATGTTGGTAGATTAGCACCTGTAAAAGTTGGTGATACTATTATAACTTCAGGTAACTCATCAATTTTTCCGAAAGGTATTCCTGTAGGAAAAATCAGCGACTTTAGTTTAGACCAAAGTAAAAGTTACTATAAAATTAATGTTGAACTCTTTAACGACATGACTGGCATAGGTCCTGTATATGTTATTGAAAATTTAATGAAACCAGAATTAGATTCACTTAAAAACTCAACAATATTAAATGAATAATCCATTTATACATATTGTCCGTTTTGTGGTTTTAATCTTACTACAGGTATTATTGTTAAATGACATTAATTTTTTAGGGTATATAAATCCTTACCTATATATTTTATTCATCATATTATTACCTGCAGGTATTAATCAAACTCGCTTGTTATTCTTTAGTTTCCTATTAGGTATAACTGTGGACATGTTTGAAGATTCTGGAGGAATGCATGCTTGCGCATGTCTGCTAATGGCATACGTAAGGCCACTTATCCTAAGGTTCTCATTTGGTTTAAGTTATGATTACCAAACCTTAAAATTCAGCAAAACACCATTTGGGTCAAGACTTACGTACATTACCCTAATGGTACTTGTACATCATTTAACACTATTTTCTTTGGAAATTTTCAATGCTTCCCATATACTAAGCATATTGAAAAACACGTTGTTTTCAGGAGTATTTAGCATACTCGTCATAATTATAACAACAACACTTTTTAGCAAAAAAAGAACTTGAGAAAACTCTTACTATTTAGCATCATAATCATAACAGGTTTCGTTTTTTTAGGACGATTATTTTACCTGCAAATTTTCGATGATTCATTTCAGGCACTTTCGGCAAACAATGCGTTAAAGGTTGTTTATGATTACCCACAACGCGGTTATATCTTTGATCGGGACGGAAAGCTATTAGTAGCCAACCAGCCATCTTATGATGTTATGGTTATTCCTAGAAATGTAAAGCCTTTCGACACACTAGAGCTTTGTAATATTTTAAGTATTACAAAAGANCAACTTGAAGAACGCCTTACAAAAGCTAAAATTTGGTCTCCNAGATTATCTTCGGTAGTCGTACCTCAACTCACCAAAAAAGAATATGCTTTTCTTCAGGAAAAAATGAGGAAATTTACGGGGTTCTATATTCAAAAACGTTCACTTAGAGATTACAAAATAGATGATGCAGCTAATGTTTTAGGATATATNGCAGAGGTTAATAATGGTGACATAAAGAAAAACCCATATTACCAATCTGGAGATTTAATAGGNAAACAAGGTGTAGAGGAGCAATACGAAGAAATTTTACGCGGAAAAAAGGGNGTAAAATATATTCAGAAGGANAGGTTTAATAGAGATATTGGGCCTTACAAAGAAGGCGTATATGACACGTTACCTGTAAAAGGTAAAGACCTAACTATTACTATAGACTCTAAGTTACAAGACTATGCAGAACAACTCATGGTAAATAAAAGAGGTGGTATTGTGGCTATCGAGCCTTCTACTGGTGAGATATTAGCTCTAGTTACTGCTCCAAATTACGATCCTTCTATGCTAGTGGGAAGAAAACGATCTAGAAATTACACCAAACTATATTACGACAGCATATCTAAACCATTGTTTGANAGAGGNTTGCAAGGAGAGTATCCGCCAGGCTCACCTTTTAAAGCTTTAACAGCGCTTATTGGCTTAGAAGAAAATGTGGTTGACACTAAAGAACGTTTTAGCTGTCATATGGGATATTCTTATGGTAAACGTGGCCATATGGGTTGTCACAGTCATGCATCTCCTTTATCTATGGTACCTGGAATTGCAAATTCTTGTAATGCATATTTTGCGAATGTTTATCGAAGAACTATTGAAAAGTATGATACACCACAAGAAGGTATAGACCGATGGAAGAAACATTTGTCAAGTTTTGGTTTAGGAAATTACTTAGGAACAGATCTTCCAATAGGCAAAAAAGGATTAGTACCAGATTCANATTTTTATAATCGTGCCTATAGGTATCCTACCTACAAATGGTATGCTACAGCAACACTATCTAATGCAATTGGGCAAGGTGAAGTANTAATGAGTCCTATACANTTAGCCAATATGATGGCTGCTATTGCTAATAGAGGATGGTTTTACACGCCACATATACTTAAAGAGGTAAATGGAAAACCTATTGAAGATAGCAACTACACAGAAAAAAAATACACCACAGTTTCACCAGAGAATTTTGAACCGGTTATTGAAGGTTTACATGATGTATATAACTACGGAACTGCTAATTTTCTTAAAGTTCCAGGAATTGAAATCTGNGGAAAAACAGGAACTGCNGAGAATTTTACAAAAATTGATGGTAAGAAAACTCAACTAACAGATCATAGTGTATTTATCGCATTTGCACCTAAAGAAAACCCTAAAATAGCCTTAGCCATTCTCGTTGAAAATGGATATTGGGGCGCACGCTATGCNGGNAGAATAGCAAGTTTACTTATCGAAAAGTATTTGAAAGGTGAAATTACAAGAACCGATTTAGAAAAGTGGGTTTTAGAAAATAGTTTGCANGANGAGTATGCAAAACCAGTTAGTGGNGAACCATTTAAAATAAATCAGTAATGCTTAGAAGTATCGCTAATTTTGATTGGATTACAATACTCATATTCTTTGTACTTGTTGGTTTTGGTTGGGGAAATATTTACTCCGCATCCCTAAGCGACGCTGCCACTGGTTATTTGGACTTAGGGCAACCATACGGCAAACAACTCTTATTTATAATTCTTAGTGTATTTCTTATCATAATCATGTTAAGTATAGAGGCTAAGTTTTATGAGAAGTTTTCTGGNGTTATTTATATAATAGCACTACTCTCTTTAATNGGANTATTTGTTTTTGGNAAAACCATATCTGGAGCTACCTCTTGGTATAGTTTCGGTAGTTTCAGCTTACAACCAAGTGAGTTTGCCAAAGCTGCAACAGCATTAGCACTCNCTAAATATATTAGTGATATTGAAACTAATGTAAAGAACATAAAACACCAATTAAAGGCTTTTGTAATTATTGCTTTGCCGGCTTTAATTATTATACCACAACCAGATCCTGGCAGTGCTTTGGTNTACGCAGCATTTTTCTTCCCTTTATATAGAGAAGGTTTAAGTGGTGTTTATTTAGCCGTTGGTATTTCTGCAATAACTTTATTTGTAACCACATTGCTAATAGGACCATTAATGGTTTCTATCTGCACAGCAACCCTTTTAATTTTAATCTTTTTATTTAATAGAAAACGAAAGCCAAAACTTTCTCATTACTTAGGTTTGCTCATTATTGCTGTNGGGNTAGCNTATTCTGTAAGCTACATTTTTAATAANGTNTTTGAACAACGTCATAGAGACCGTTTTAATATTGTATTAGGAAAAGAAGTAGATAGTAAGGGTATTGGTTACAATACCAACCAAAGTGAAATTGCTATAGGTAGCGGAAGTTGGTTTGGTCGTGGTTGGACAGAAGGCACACAAACAAAAGGAAACTTTGTTCCAGAGCAACATACAGATTATATTTTTAGTACTGTTGGTGAAGAATGGGGATTTTTAGGAAGCACCTTAGTTGTTGTATTATTTGTTGCGCTTTTACTGCGGATAATTTACTTAGCAGAACGGCANAAAAGACAATTTAATCGAATTTATGGCTATAGCGTAGCCGGTATTTTATTTGTTCACTTTTTGGTTAATATTGGTATGGTTACTGGCATATTTCCTACAGTTGGTATACCTCTTCCTTTTTTNAGCTATGGTGGTAGTGGTCTTTGGGGTTTCACAATTTTACTTTTTATATTTATTAAATTAGATTCAGAACGACTTACATTTTGGTCTTAACTANTNTCTCTACATCTAATATTATAAATAAAATCCAAAAAAAATACCCGACTTNTTAAAGCCGAGTATTTTACTCTTTTAGTATAGGTATTACAATCAAAGATTAGTTTTTATAACTACCTGGAGGATATCTTTCAATAATTTCCTTTACTATTTCTTTAATACGCTCTTCTTTACGTTCAATATTATTTGAGGTAACTAAAGCTGCAGAGCCCATACCTTGCCATACTAACTCTTTACGATCTGCATCTATAAAATCTATATACAAAGTACCTTCTGTGGTAGAGCTAACAGTGTTGTAACCTGTACCCCAATAAAATGGTTGCCATCCCCAACCATACCAGCCACCATAGCCTAAGTTATTATTATAAATGTTTACATTTTCCTTAGTCTTTGTAAATATGCTTACAAGCATATTAGGATTTTCAGATTTAGTAAAGCCTTTAGCAGTAAGCTCAGCTTCAATAGCACGTAAAATACGTTTCTTGTCTATATCATTAATTTCAGCCTTATCAATGCCAGGCTTAAAGAAGGCAAAAGTGTTGTAAGAGTCNAAGTTTGCATCTTTATCATAATCTGCAGCAACACGAACACTGCTACAAGATGATAATACTAATACAAAGACTCCTAAAACTAATAGTTTAAATGAGTTCATAATGGTAATGTTTTTAATAGTGATATTTATAACGAATTAAGCAAATGATCGTCTACTAAATTTGGCAATGTAACTTTAAGGTTTGGNTCACTTTCCATAGCTCGTTTTATAGCAAAAATCGCTTCATCATTACGAGCCCAAGATCGTCTTGCAATCCCATTATTAACATCCCAAAATAACATAGAACGTAACCTATTTGCAGCCTCCTTNCTACCATCAAGAAGCATACCAAAGCCACCATTAACAACTTCTCCCCAACCTACACCACCACCATTATGGATACTAACCCAAGTGGCTCCTCTAAAACTATCTCCAATTACATTATGTATAGCCATATCTGCTGTGAAACGACTACCATCATATATATTCGAGGTTTCACGATACGGTGAATCTGTCCCAGAAACATCATGATGATCTCTTCCTAAAATAACTGGNCCAATTTCGCCATTGTTAATTGCAGTATTAAAAGCTTCTGCTATTTTCATACGGCCATTNGCATCTGCATATAAAATTCTGGCTTGAGATCCCACAACTAATTTATTCTCCTGAGCACCTTTTATCCAAGTAATATTATCTTGCATTTGNTGCTGTATTTCTTTTGGAGCCTCTTTCATTAATTGCTCTAAAACTTTAGTTGCAATAGCATCTGTTTGTTGAAGATCTTCTGACTTTCCTGAAGCACAAACCCAACGAAATGGTCCAAAACCATAATCGAAGCACATTGGCCCCATTATATCTTGAACGTAACTCGGGTATTTAAATTCTTTATTAGCTTCAGTTGACATGACATCTGCTCCTGCTCTAGAAGCTTCAAGTAAAAATGCATTGCCATAATCAAANAAATATGTTCCNTTCTCTGTGTGTTTATTAATTGCTTTAGCTTGTCTTTTAAGGCTTTCTTGAACTTTCTCCTTAAAAGCCTCTGGTTTATTAGCCATTAAATTGTTAGCTTCTTCGTAAGTTAAACCAACTGGATAGTAACCACCAGCCCAAGGATTGTGTAGGGAAGTTTGATCGCTNCCTAAATCTATAGTAATATTTTCTTTNTCAAAATGCTCCCAAACTTCAACNATATTTCCTTGATATGCTATAGATACCGTTTCCTTGTTTTGCTTTGCTTTTACAACACGTTGAGATAATGTATTTAAATCATCTATTACTTCATCTACCCAACCTTGCGAATGTCTTGTATGTGTTGCTTTTGGATTAACTTCTGCACAAACTGTTATACATCCTGCAATATTACCTGCTTTTGGTTGCGCGCCACTCATTCCTCCTAAACCAGATGTAACAAATAAACCACCTTTGGTTTCTTTATTTATTTTTCTGAAGCCATTAAGNACTGTAATCGTTGTACCGTGAACAATACCNTGAGGACCAATATACATATAACTTCCTGCCGTCATTTGACCATATTGNGTAACNCCTAATGCATTAAACTTTTCCCAGTCATCTGGTTGCGAGTAATTAGGGATCATCATACCATTGGTAACTACAACACGTGGTGCTTCTTTATGAGANGGAAACAATCCTAACGGATGCCCAGANTACATTACCAAAGTTTGCTCATTATTCATAGTTGCCAGATACTGCATGACNAANCTATATTGTGCCCAGTTTTGAAANACCGCACCATTACCACCATAAGTAATTAATTCGTGTGGGTGTTGTGCTACTGCGTGGTCTAGGTTGTTTTGTATCATTAACATTAAACCCTTTGCTTGNTCNCTNTCACCTGGATACTCTTCTATNGGTCTTGCNTAAATCTTATAATCTGGACGAAACCTATACATGTATATACGACCATANTTCTCTAACTCTTGTTTAAACTCAGGAAGCAGTGTTTTNTGATGTTTNGCTTCAAAATAACGAAGGGCATTTTTAAGAGCTAACTTTTCCTCTTCTGCAGTAAGAATTTTTTTTCGTTTTGGTGCATGGTTAACTGTTGCATCATAATGTTTAGGTGCAGGTAAGTGTTCTGGTATCCCTTGTAAAATTTCGTCTTTAAAAGTCATATTGTGTGTTGGTCTTTAGATATAAGATTTAGGGTGTCTTTATTTATGATCTATTTTTTAGCTTTATTGAATCCATATGGGCAATGGCGGCAGCCACTTTCACAACAGTAACCTCTTTTTAAATGGTATTGTTCTGTAAAGCACTTGTAGCCTTCTGGAGTTAGATAATAATCTCCNTCTTCAATAGGTATTCGCTTTTTAAATTNCATCTGTTGTGTTCTTTCAACACAAAAATAAGATTCTTATCTTGAACTTATGTTTGTGATTGTAAATCGATTTCTTTTGCGCGAAGGATTTAATGGGATTACCCTTTGGCCATTTATAATACTAAGGAGTAATTCTCTTAAAAATGATCCAATACTTTTAAATCATGAGCGCATACATTTAAGACAACAACTGGANTTATTGATTGTCTTTTTTTATATATGGTATGCTGTTGANTTTTTACTGAAGTGGTATAAATATGGAAACAGGNTCATTGCCTATAAAAATATTAGCTTTGAGAGAGAAGCCTACACTAATGAAACAAATTTATCATATTTAAAGAATAGAGGACTTTGGAGGTTTTGGAAGTATTAATAAATTTTAGCGATGAACAATAACTTGAAATCTTTCATAATCTGAAGTACCAAAAGTAGCCCTAAAGCCAAAATCTCCTCCTATAATTTCACCCATTAATTGTATAGTATGTGTACCTGCTGGCAGTTCTACAAATCCATTACCTACAATATAATACCATCCATTACTTATTGATATATTTCCTCCGCTTTCATTTTCATCGTTTACAAATATAGCAGATGCATAACCATACCTATCTGAATCGTTTGCCAATGCATCATTTGCATCTGTACCTACTCTAATATAACTTCTAAAATTACGTGGATGACCGTCTTGAATAATACCTGAAGATTCGCCAAATGGAGTAATAATAGTTGGTAGTGAATATGTAATATTTACTAAAGAGCTTTCTAAAAGTGTAATTGTCGTTGAAAATACAAGCTGAGTGATCCTCGCACCAGTAGTTTCCATAAATACACCATTCCCAAGAAAATTTAAATTATTTTGATCCATGTACACTTGAGTTAGTGTTGGTTGTAAAATCAAATTTCCTTCGTTATCAACATAAACTGGTTCGGGAATTGAATTAATATTTATGTTATTATTAGCTTCATTCAGACTTTCTATTCTNATTGTTTCGTTTGCTCCNGAAATATGCAATGCTTCTTGAGGATTTGTATTTTTAATTCCTACATCTCCATTATTATTCACCCTAAAGTTCCCATTTGAATAAGTACCATTAGAGTTGGTTGTAACTCCTAGTGTAATTCCGCCATCAGACCAATAATCATTATCTGTAACATCTACGCCCCAAAGTGGAGCNCCTTCATCTGTAGTACGACCAGAGATCCAATATTTATTATTTCCAGGNTTTGTTCCCGTATTTGCTAATTCAATTAAGCTAAAACCATTATCGCCAGTATTAATATTTCCACTCTTTAGAACTTTCAAAACAGAGCTATGGTCTTGACCTCCGCCACCTACATCTTGATCTTCTATAGTTAAGACATCTTTTTCTCCAGTTAGGCTGTTGTCTTGTGTAAACGTATATGCATTATAATTTTCTGTACTTGTGGCTTCAAAAGCGCCGTTAGGATTTGGTGTATTTATACCAAAAGCACCATTAGTAAAATTAAGGTCTTCACCGTTCATATCATAGGTTCTCGGCTCTTCTGACTGTGTTAAATCATCCTTTCCTAAATTTTTATCACCCAATGGAATCCAAGTTGTACCATCCCAATAATGAAAACCTTTTCCTGTACTTGTGTTAGTATTATATACTAATAAACTTTCAGCAGAAGATATTTCTAAAGCATTTGCCAAACCTGCAATTGGAGCTATGTTTGAAAGGTCTGTAATATTTATTCTGGGTATTAAAATGCCCTTATCTCTTGCATCTACATCTAAAAGAGATCCGTTATTTGGCGTAGTTGTATTAATACCTACTTGAGACCAACTTGAATAAGAAAGTAATGCAATAAATAGCATTACAATAAGACGGTAATTATTAACCATATATAACTTTTATTAAGGGTATAAAAGTAATACGCAAGACATTAAGCGCTTGTTAAATATTAGTTAACTCGCTGAGATGCAACATTTAAAGATAAAATACAATTACTAGTGATGTAATATTAAATTGTGTTGTGAATATGAATCTATACATTAAAAAGCATGTATCTACTCACCCAGATATACAAAAACGTTAGTGATTAAACTAGAAGGCACATTGTTTAGAGGTTCGTTAGATCCTCCAGAATTGACAACAACTTCATGAGTATGATTGCCTTCGCTTGCTGTGTTTCTTGATACTGAATTTTTATTTGCAACTTGTTCTGTATAAATTTCTGTACCACTTGATAGTAATGGTCCTAAATTTACATTTATTATACCTGCGACTGTAAGCATTATATCACCAAAGGTTAAATCTACAACAACCTCAATCTCATCACTTCCTTTATCTTGATACTGGTGACCATGATCACCTTTAACATCTGTAGTTGCTGTTGGTAAATTATAATTTGGCAAATTAGCTTGTGTAATTGAAACTGTATTACTTCCTTCTGTGCTAGCTAATGTTTCTGAACCATTTTTGGCTTTCAAAAATTTATCGGTTGCATCAGGTAAATTAGTTGCAGTAACTCCAAAAATTGCTTCAGCATGAGCCTGTGCCTTTGGTGGTAATGAAGAAATTAAGCGTCCATCTAAAATATACCAGCCACCATGATCTTCTATTTGAAAACCATTTTTAATATCTCCAATAGTATTACCAGAAATGCCATTCCATTTATTGTCTTTCCAATAGTAAAAACCTTCATTTCCCGGATTGGTATTGTAAACTAACAATCCTTCAGAATTTCCTTCTGGAATATTAGTAATTGGTGAAATAGAGTTTGCATCTGGAAGGTTTATTCTTGGGATTAAAATTCCTTTATCTGTACTTTCAATATCTAAAATAGAATCTTCTGCAGGTGAATCTGTATTTATCCCTACTTGCGAAAACACTGACATAGAGAACAGCAAACTAATAAAAATTGAAACGTTGAGTTTTAGTAGGTTCATTTAACTTCAATTATCATTTACAATAATAAATGTAATCGAATAGTGAGTATTATCCTACTTAACAGACACTAAATAGCTTAAATACAAATATTTGTGATTAGTTATAATTAAGCTGTGATGAAATTTAATTTTTATGTTCTTTTGAATGAGATTGAGATGTAGTTCTCGTTGGTTTTAATGGCTGAGGTCCAATTGGAAACCTTACTCCTACATGCTTAGATGAAACCTCGCCGTTGGAATTTAAAGAATCTGCTCTGTTAGCTACTATGTGCCATGAGAATGGAACATTTGAATTTCCATTATTTAATTCGATTACAGTAAATCCTGTTTGAGATTTATTGGTTACAAAAACTCCATTACAATCTCCTTCTAATTGAATAAATACCTTAAGTGGAAATTTATCTGAAACAAAAATAGACTTACTTAATAATGGATCTAAAGTTATAGTGGCTTTACCATTAACTAATTTTCCAGTACCATAATCTTCAAATAGAATTTCAGGTGCTTCTGGTGCAAATAAAACTCTTTTATTTCCTTCATTATCATTTACAAGGGTTGAGACACTACCGCCACCTATAATTTTATAATTAGTATTACCAACTTTCATTGCTACATAAGCATAATCTCTATGATCTACAAAAACACCTCCTCCGTTTATATTATTATCTTGATTACCATCAAAAAAACCACCAAAATAGTCACTTCCATCGTAACCAGCTAAGACTGCAACTGGATCATCGTCTGCAGGGTCAACAGCGCTACCTGATTTGTTTAATCTAAATGATGCAGCTTGTCTTATACCTGAAGTACCTGTTGCAAGACCATATACACCAGTAAATTCACCATTCCCTACGACACCTGCACCTGTATCGGGAAATAACACTTGATTTCCGTTATTACCTATACCAGCAAATCCAATTCCTCGAGAACTAGTGCCGGTTCCTGTTCCACCAATTCCACCTCCATTAAAATTTCCACCAACACCTGCATATGTCAAAATCCCAGAATTGCTACCAGAAGCAACAATTCCAACTCCGTTTACAGCAGTATTAGTTGCTAAAATAGCACGACCAGTGGCATTAGCGGTATTTGCATTTATTGCATTTTCAGTTCCTGTTGATGTAACTGTAAGTCTAGCTGCTGTATTAGGTGCTACATTTACACCAATATTTCCATCCGTACCATCAATTCGCATTCGTTCTGTAGCATTAGTTCTAATTACCAAGTCTGCATTATCTATTGTACCCAAATAATTGTTTGCTGGATTAGTTCCTATATTTCCTAATAAAGACCAATCTTTTCCATTAGTTCCATCCAAGGCTACCCAACGTGAACTATCCCAATAATAAAATCCTGGAGCAACTGCGGTTGAGCCTGTTCCTGCTGTAGCAGTATTGTATACCAAAAGTCCCGTAGCTGGAGCATTAATAGGATTAGTTGCATCATCTGTAGCTACTAATGACACTCTAGTAGTTAAAAATCCTTTATCAGCAGCAGTTAGTTCAAGTTTTGCACTAGCTACAGCACCTACAGTTCCTATACTGGTATCACCATCTTCGTCTACTCTAAATGTACCTGAGCTATATGTTCCATTTGTGTTTTCTGTAATACCAAGAGTTAATCCACCTTTAGACCAAAAATCATTGTCTGTAATATCTACTCCCCAAAGCACTGCAGACTCATCAATCTTCCTTCCTGAAATCCAATACTTATTAGCACCAGGATCTGAGCCTGTGTTTGCCAATTCAATTAAGCTAAACCCATTATCACCTGAGTTAATATTACCACTTTTTAGCACTTTTAGTACAGAACTGTGGTCTTGTGCACCGCCACCTGCATCTTGATCTTCAATAGTAAAGACATCCTTTTCTCCAGTTAAACTGTTATCTTGAGTAAATGTATAGGCATTATAATTTTCTGTACTTGTAGCTTCAATTGCACCATTGGGATTTGGTGTATTTATACCGAAAGCACCATTTGTAAAATTAAGATCCTCGCCATTCATATCATAAGTTCTTGGCTCTTCAGACTGAGTTAAGTCATCTTTTCCTAAATTTTTATCTCCTAAAGGTATCCAAGTTGTGCCATCCCAATAATGAAATCCTCTTCCAGTTGTATCATTAATATTATATACTAATAGACTTTCTGCAGCCATTTCTTCTGCAAATGATATAAGTCCAGAAATTGGGGCAATAGTTGTTAAATCGGTAATATTTATTCTTGGGATTAAAACTCCTTTTTCTCTAGAACTAACATCTAAAAGTGCACCGCCATTAGGATCGGTAATATTTATGCCCACTTGCGCGTAAGTAAAGGGTAACACACCTAATACCAGTAGAGTAACAATAAGATATTTTTGTAGTTTTATTTTCATAGCTTGTAAGATATACACTACAATTATATTTAAATAATTATTAAAAACAATATATTAAGCTAATTTATTTGCAATAAGTATATTTTAACCGTTAAATTATTGTGCTATATGAGTTCATTATGCTATTTAATTGCATAAAAAAACCTCCTTGAATAGGAGGTTTTTCAACTAAGATTATGTGCTATAAATTACTTCACAATTAAACGTTTTTGGAAGGACCCTAAAGTTGAATTAACCTCAACGAGATACAACGCACTTTCTAATTTTGATATGTCTATTTTATTAAGGCCATTAGTTCTTTTAATAACTTGTTTCCCCATAAGATCATAAATCACAATTGAATTAATGCCTATTGATTGTGGATTAGATATTAAAATAAATTGGCTTGCTGGATTTGGTGAAATAGTAATTGAACTATTTAAATTTATATCGTTAGCTCCCAATACATTTGTTTGAAATACTAACTTAAATCTATCTGAAGCTCTACTTGAATTAGTTTCATTTACATTAAAATTCACAATTGTTTCTCCATTAATATTTAAGGGAGTTTGTGTATTTAAATATGCATCATACAAGTACACAAGTGTTGAAGGTTCTAAATCTTCAAATTGAAATTTAAATTTGTAATTATCTTCTCTGTAATTTGTGATAGATAATTCAATTTCATCTTCTGCAATTGCATATGCTCTACGCTGTATACTAAATTCTTGATCTTCAATTTTAGTAGATATATTTTCATCTAAATTAGAATTTTTAATTGCATCTAATTGAGTTACAGCATTAGTATCCTCTTCACTAAAAATTATGCGAGTTCCATCTTTTAATTCATCTTCGCTGTTGTAAAGTGCAACTCCTATGGATTGTTGCTCTAACTCTGCAAAGAAAACATTTGTACCATTACCAGATAAGTCTTTAAAGCCTTCTGTAAACTGTAGTGCCGCAGCACCATTAGTTACTGTGTTTACAAACGCAGCTTGACTAGGTTGCAAAAACTTATCAGCAGAAGACAGAGAAATACCTGTTCCAAACGTAAGGCTATTTGTGTTCTCTTGCGTATCTACAGTAACAAAAGCACCTCTACTATTAATTGTTGGATCATAAACGTGATAATACCTTTGGTTTAAGTTTGTTGTATTTTGTAATACTAAAGCCATATCTACCGATGCTTGGTACGGATTAGCAATCAATGAAGATCCATTTTCAACAGTACTAATATTAGGAGAGTTAAAGTTTCCTATGTGAAGCTCACCAATAGATTCTAATATTGTGTTAGAAGGAGTTGCGTTGTTATCTGTCAAATCAATAGTTCTATCTCCTCTTACCATTAACAAGTATGCATTACCCACACTTAGAGTGTTAGCATTTGTGTTTGGTAATACTTCGTAATTTTGCCCAACAGTATTTAAAGTAAATATAGATGGATTATTAGTACCAGTAGCGTCAAAACCATTTGTCGTTCCACCAGCACCTGTTATATGAGTACCAAAACCTTGCACTACATTACCATCTGTTTGCCAGTTCTCTCTAATAGTTGTTGTTGTAGTAACTGGAGACGCTACTAACCTATATGCTCTTTTAGCAGGAAAATAGCGCTGCACTAATACATTTCCTACAATAGATCCTCCTGTAACTTCATCTAACATTCCGTTAGTATGAGTCTGACTTAGCTCATCATAGGTGTTTAAAAATGAAAGTTGATTGTTCGTATTTAAAACTCCGTTAGAAAGATTCATTGTTCCACTAATTGAAACAGGTGTTTGTAATGTTTTGGTTGAATTACTTGCAACAGTAAAGTTATTTAAAGCTATAGCATTTCCTGAAATAGTTTGATCACTAGTCCCATTAAGCAGTAAAGTGCCTGTACCTGCATTTAAAGAACCGTTATTTATTAAATTTCCTGAAATAGAAAGTGTTGCATTTCCTAAATTTAAAGTAGATCCAGTTGAAATTGTTACATTATTAGCAATTACCTCATTAGTAAACGTCGGGTTACCTGAGACAATTTCAATATTATCAATATTCGTTGAAGGATTATCTACTAATGTTGGGTTATTTGGGGTCCAAACTCCTGCATCAAATTCAAAATTAATAGGAACTCTTACTGTGGTAATCTTTATGTCATCAATTGCCATATCACTAGTAAAACTAGTTCCAGTGGTAGCGTCAAATCTAAATTTAACGGTACGCCCAGCATAATCACTTAAATCTACTGTCTCATCGTTCACCCAATTTGCACCTTGATTACCTGTACGTGTCCAAATAACTTCTGTCCCAGAACTTGTCTGTGCAGTGAGGTTAAGAGTTCCCATACTTGCTCCAGACATATGGTAGTCGAAAGAAATTTGAGCTGAATGAAATTCTGGAAATTGAAAACACGGAGAACCAATTACTGCTTTCTTACTAAATGAACTCGTATTATTAACATCAGATGATTCAACAAACATATATTTCTCACCTTGGTTTGCAGTTGCAGGACCTGTATTTTGAGAAGGTGTAGCAAATTGCGTACGAATCCAAGAGGCATTATTATTTAAGGAACCACATGAAGAAATGTCTTTATCCCAAACAAAATCTTCAAAATCCATAACATATGGAAATGTTGATACTGTTTGTAAGCAAATTGCAGGACTAGTTGCATTTATGAATGCACATTCAAGTTCATCAATTGGCTCTACTCCATCTACAACTGGTCCTAAAGTGATATCAATAAATGGGGAAGAATCACCAGGTCTTAAAACTTTTATAAATGAAGACCTTCCACTATTTCCTCTAGTATCACACCTGCTATCTCCACCAACTCGTTTTGCTCCTTTCAAGGCAGCCATTAGTTTATCAGCTAATGTTCCATTTGTATTTAAAAAAGCAGTTTCCATATCTGTTAACACATCTGAATCCCATAAAATATTACCTTGTATGGCATAATTTACACCAGTAATATGATCTGCAAAACTACCTGTTCCATTACCTGTAAAACCAGCAGTAGTTAAGTTGCCAAAATCATCGAATCCTACAACTCCGTATTGTCTTGTGCTGGAGTTTCCCTGAAAATCATTTGCAGCCATATAAGCTACAATTTCTTGAGGTGTATCTCCTGCTAACATTCTGTTTCTTGCTATTGTTTGATTTTGGGCAACATAAGCAGCTTGAGTATTAATTCCTCCAATTATAGCTCCTGAATTATTAGTAATTAAATCGCCCAGAAAATCTATTGTTTGAGCTACGCAACTTGTACCAGCACTCCCAATTTCACCTGTAGAAGGATCATATGCTACAATTGAAAATGTGTCTCCGTCTTCTAAATTTTCTCGTTCGTAATAGGTGTTTTTTTCTTGTTTAGTATTAATGTTTTCACTAGTTGAATTCGTATCGTTTGTATAATAAAATATGTAAGTTAGGAGTACCACGAAAGGTATTAGAAAATAAAAATTTCTAGGTTTCATAAAATGTTTGGGGATTAATTGTAAAGTTTATTTTAATATCTTCTTAGAAGTGTAATTGTCATCATATTTCTTGCTGCTGTATCAGTATAACCTGGAGACCCTTCATATAGATCAGAATCTAATCCCCAAAAACCAAATCCATTTAGTGTTGGAGTAAATGGACCATCAGAATTATTTTGACTCCATTCTTTAGCTCTTACTTTAAAATTATATGTTTGTCCTTCTTGAAGATCAACATTATAAATTATATTACCCTGTCGTGAAAGAGCTAAAAAGGTTCTTGTATTATTTGTATTATCATCTTGAATTCTCTTTGAAGAAGATCTTATAAAAGCTTCTGCTACCTTAACATCATCAATTTCTAACCAAACTGAACAAGTGCCATTTGCGTCATAAGAGTTTGATTCGTTTCCTCTTATACCTGCTGCGTAATAACCAATAACATAAATTTGGTAAGTCCCACTTTGCGGCGCAACAATATCATTATCTAGACCTGGAAGTGTGTAGATTGTTGTCTGATCTTCTGCTCTTACAGTTTCTGTTTGTGTAAACTGTCTACTATATCCTTCAGAAAAAACTTTACCCCATTCACTTCCATTCCAAAAATAAAAACCTGGACTAACTACATCACTACCTGCACCAGCATTATTTGTGTTATACACCATCAAGCCCTCTGTTAAAGAAGGAGTTACACTAACATCATCTTGTCTTGAGTTAAGAGATACTCTATTAATCAAAAAGCCTTTATTAGCATCATCAAGTTCTAGTAATGCATCTTCATTAACATCTGTAGTACCTATACCTACTTGTGAGTAAGAATTAAATGTAATTGCAGCAATAAAAAAAAGTGAAATCAACTTCATATTAGTACTGTTTAATTAAAGAAATTGTCATTGTACCTAATTGTGCATCATCAGTTGATGAACCTGGATAATCTGCAACATTAGTTTGCCTTCCAATAACTGGCCTCTCTGTAGTATTAACACTTAACCACTCTCTACCTACAGCAAATATCCTATATGTATTTGAAGCACTTAATTCTAAATTATGAACTATTGTAGCTTGGTTACCTAAATGGTTAAAAGTTGTTCCTCCAATGTATTTTGAAGAGGATGTTATATACGCCTCCTTAGGTATTTGAAATCCACCTCCATTTTCTCTATACCATAAACCAATAGAACCCTGAGAAGCAGCATCATCTGTTCCCGATTGAGCACCACAAGAATAATATGCTTGTATCACAACTTGATAAATACCACTAAATGGTACGGTAAAATCATCACCAGTATCAAGTCCAGTAATTATAAAATTACCTTCCGTTGTTACAGTTCTTGCTGCAGTTTGTTTGTATTGCAAGGTATAACCTTGATTAAACAGTCTACGCCACGCTGTTCCATCCCAGTAATAAAAACCAGGAGTTACCTGTGTACTACCACTACCAGAGGTTGCTGTATTATAAACTAACAAGCCTGTCGTGGGACTAGGTGTTATTGGTGTTTGATTATCTGTTGCAACTAACGCTACCCTAGTCATTAAAAATCCTTTATCAGAAGCATTCAAGTCGAGGAGAGCACCAGGCGCTGGATTATCTGTATTTATACCAACCTGAGAATGAGAAAGGAAAGAAAAACATATAAGCATGCTAAACACGCTTATATAATGAGTAATGTTTGGGGCCATAATCATTAATTTGATGTTTCCGAAAGTAACAATTATTTCATAATATTAAAATATTTATGCATTATTAATAACAATATTATGGTTCAACCATACATAATTGATAATATTATAACATTTTAATAAAATTAACATTCGTTTATATTTGATTAACAAAGAGTTAAGAATAAAAAAAATCAATCTAATTTATTCCCGTATTTTTGCTTCATATAAATTCTCATTCCTTCCAAGTAAAAGGCATTCTTATTTTATGACTAATTATCAAGTTTTAGATTTAACAAAAGCTTCAAATAACCCTCACGGGAACAAGAATTTTAAATTAAAATTAAATCTTGAAAAAGCAAAATCAACTCAAAAAAGTACTTTAATTTCTTTCGGAGGTGCTTATTCTAATCATATTTCTGCTTTAGCTGAAATTGGCAAAGCAAATGGCTTTAAAACTGTAGGAGTAATTAGAGGTGAAGAATTAGGTAAAAACCTTCAGCTTACGTTAAGCAAAAATCCATCTCTCCAAAAAGCACATCTAAATGGTATGCATTTTAAATTTATATCTAGAGAAACGTATCGGCAAAAAAATAGTTCGCAGTTTATTAAACTACTGCAAAATGAATTTCCTAACAGTTATATCATTCCAGAAGGCGGCACAAATGATTTAGCTGTAAAAGGATGCGAAGAAATCTTAACACAAGAAACCTCAAGTTTTAACTTTATATGCTGCCCAGTAGGTACTGGAGGCACAATATCTGGGATTATAAATGCATCAAAATCACATCAATCAGTGTTAGGATTTCCAGCATTAAAAGGAGATTTTTTAAATTCTGAAATTAAAAAATATACGAATAAAACGAACTGGAGGCTCNTTACAGATTATCATTTTGGAGGCTATGCTAAAATAAATGAGGCTTTGGTAACGTTTATNAATGATTATAAAAAAAGTAAAAATATCTTATTAGATCCTATTTATACAGCTAAAATGATTTTTGGCTTAGAGGATCTTATACAACTTGGGTATTTTCCTCAAAATTCCCGTATTTTAGCAATCCATACTGGAGGTCTTCAAGGCATATCCGGCATGAACACTTTATTATCTAAAAAAGGACTCCCAACTATAGAAATTTAGCCTATGAATTTTAGAGTATTAGTTTTCTTCATCATATCAACATTCCTATTAGCTTCCTGTGGGAGCAAGAAAAGAGTGGTTACAACAAAAAAAGAGCAAAANGAACGACAAGTTTATCAAGAACAACCTAAAAATAGTAAGAACGAACCTTACGAAGATACGCCTGCAGAAATTCAGGATGATGTTACTAAAACTATAAAGGAGAAAACCTACAAAGACAAGTCTTCTAAATATGTTGCAGACTTTGCAGAAATAGCAATGGAAGAAATGCGAATTTACGGCATACCAGCTAGTATTACTTTAGCGCAAGGTATTTTAGAATCTGGAGCTGGAGAAGGTGAACTTACCAGAAAAGCCAACAATCATTTTGGTATTAAATGCCACGGTTGGAAAGGTGGTAAAGTTTACCATGATGATGATAAAGCCCAAGAATGCTTCAGAAAATATTACGATGCAAAATATTCTTTTAGAGATCACTCATTATTCTTAACTGAACGCAAGCGCTATATGGGTTTGTTTAAATTATCGAAAGATGATTACAAAGGTTGGGCTAAAGGTTTAAAAGAAGCAGGATATGCAACAGACCCAAGGTATCCTAATAAACTNATAAGCNTAGTNGAACGCTATAAACTTTATGAATATGATGCTCAAGTCTTAGGTAAAACCGGAAAAGATGTTAAAAGAGTTACCGAAAATAATAATAGATATACTGTAGAAAAAGGAGACACCTTATACAGAATTGCTAAAAAACATAATATTACTGTAGAGCAACTTAAGGATTTTAATGGCCTTACAAGTAACGATATTTCTATTGGCCAAGTGCTTTACGTAAAACCTCTCCCAAAAGATTTTTAAGATATGATTTATAAAAGAAGTAGTGCCCTTTTTGCTGAAGCCCAAAAGGTAATTCCTGGTGGTGTAAACTCACCAGTAAGAGCATTTAATGCAGTTGGCGGCACACCTATTTTTATTGAAAAAGCAAAAGGCGCCTACCTANANGATGCAGATGGCAACACCTTTATAGACTACATAGCGTCTTGGGGACCAATGATTTTAGGACACGCTCACCAACCTGTAATTGATGCAGTAGTAGAAAAAGCAAAGTTAGGAACCTCNTTTGGTACACCAACTGAAATTGAAACCAAAATTGCAGAGCTTGCCGTATCTATGGTTCCAAATATAGATATGATTCGCTTTGTAAATAGTGGNACAGAAGCCTGTATGAGNGCAGTACGTTTAGCACGAGGCTTTACAGGAAAAGAAAAAATCATAAAATTTNCGGGATGCTATCACGGCCATAGCGACTCATTTTTAATACAAGCTGGTAGTGGAGCAGTAACATTTGGAAGCCCGAACTCTCCTGGTGTAACCCAAGGCACAGCCAAAGATACATTGCTAGCAAATTANAATGATATTGAAGGTGTAAAAACACTTATTGAAGCTAATATNGGCGAGATAGCTTGTATCATCTTAGAACCTGTTGCAGGAAATATGGGGTGCATTTTACCACAAGATAATTTNTTGCAAAAACTGAGAACGCTTTGTGANGAGCATAATATCNTATTAGTTTTTGATGAAGTTATGACCGGATTTAGACTTGCAAAAGGTGGCGTACAAGAACTTTACAATGTAAAAGCAGATATTGTAACCTTTGGAAAAGTAATTGGTGGCGGTTTACCTGTTGGTGCATTTGCAGCACGCAAAGAGATAATGAACCACTTAGCACCACTTGGTCCAGTTTACCAAGCTGGAACACTAAGCGGAAATCCATTAGCAATGGCAGCTGGCTTGGCAATGCTTACAGAAATAAACACTAATACAGATTTATTTAAAAGCTTAGCAGATAAAACAGAATATTTACATAANGGAATTACTGAAGCGCTAGAAAAAAACAATATTACTCATNCTATAAATAGACAAGGCTCTATGATNTCTGTGCATTTTACAGATGTAANTGTCACTGATTTTGAAACAGCTGTAAAAGGTAATAATGATACGTTTAAACGCTTTTTCCATCATATGTTGGATAACGGTATTTACATTGCACCAAGCGCTTTTGAAAGTTGGTTCTTAAATGATGCATTGAGTTATGAAGACTTGGATAAAACAATTGAAGCTATAGCAAGTTTTAAAGGTTAAGAACATCTATTTTTATTCTGAAGTTAATTCAGAATCTATTACAATAACTATAAAAAAAGACCTTGAAAACAATTCAAGGTCTTTTTTCTGTTTAAATGTAATTTAAGAGATTGCAGATTTAAATATTCATTTTCAACAACTCATCTAAATAATCCCGAGTATTAGATAATCGCGGAATTTTATGTTGTCCTCCAAGTTTGTCGTTTTTCTTTAACCATTCATAAAACAACTTGTCTTTNGCTTTGTGAACNGTNAGCATATTTAAGGTCATATTATTATAACGCTTAGCTTCATAATCNCTATTAATAGTTTGCAAACTATCATCTAAACATTTTTGAAATTGCTCTAAACTTTCAGGTGCTTTCTTAAATTCTATAATCCACTCGTGTGCGCCTTTTTCGGTGCCTTCCATAAAAATTGGTCCTGCAGTATAATCTACAATCTCACAATTTGTTTGCTGTGAAGCCTTTCTTAATGCTTCTTCGGCATTTTCAATAATAAGCTCTTCCCCAAACACATTTATGTGATGCTTTGTACGNCCTGAAACTCGTATTCTATAAGGACTTAAACTTGTAAATCTAATTGTATCTCCAATTTTATATCGCCACAATCCTCCATTAGTGGTAACTATAATGGCGTAATTTTTATTTANCTCTACTTCAGATAAAGGAATAACACTTTCCTCTTCGCTACCGTANCTATCCATTGGTATAAATTCATAAAAAATACCATAGTCNAGCATCAACAATAAATCACGACTATCATTTTTATCTTGAATTGCAAAAAAGCCTTCAGAAGCATTATATATTTCATAATACTTCACTTTTTCAGAAGACATAATTGCCTTGTATTGATCNCGATAAGGTTCAAAACTTACACCGCCATGAAAATAAACCTCTAAATTTGGCCAAACGTCATGTATACAAGACTTGCCAGTTGTTTCGAGTACATTATTAAGCAATACTANCATCCAACTTGGNACTCCAGCTAGACTNGTTACATTTTGNGTAATGGTTTCATCTACAATGGCCTGCATCTTAGTTTCCCAATCGCTCATTAAAGAAATTTCATTGCTTGGTGTACTACTATACGTGGCCCAAAAAGGCATATTATCTATTAANATNGCCGATAAATCACCATAAACAGTNCCNTTCTCTTTATATAAATCTTTGCTTCCGCCTAGGCGTAAACTTTTTCCTGTAAACAAATTGGCTTCAGGATTATTATTAAGATACATGCACAACAAGTCTTTACTACCTGCATAGTGGCAATCTTCGAGAGAGTCTTCACTTACAGGAATAAATTTACTTTTGGCATTTGTAGTACCGCTNGATTTGGCAAACCACTTAATAGGTGTTGGCCAGAAAATGTTGTTTTCACCGCTTCGGCTTCGCTCTATGCGCTCAGTATATTGTTCGTAAGATTGAATAGGAACACGCTCCGAAAAGGTTTTATAATTTGTAATCGTATCAAAACCATAGGTTTTACCCATTTCTGTATCTTTTGCTTTATACAGTAACTGGTGTAAAAGTTCATGTTGCACCTCATTAGGATATTTTATAAATAATTCCATTTGGTGAATCCTCTTTTTTAAAAACCAGGAAGCAACAGAATTGACTATGGGAAATGGCATACGTTGACTATCTTTATGCCACTAAAATTAATAAAAATAAGTTATGCAATACCAAGGCGTCTTAACAAAGATGCAAACAGAATTAGCAAGTCCGGTACAATACTATCTNGTTTTTGAATCNTCNTTCATACATATGAANCAACTTATNGATAAAACCTTATCTATNGAGTTTGTTCGTTACCAATGTTTAGCTTGTGGAAAAGACAAAAAGATTTACCGCCAAGGCTACTGTTACGATGATTTTTTTAACCAACCTCAAGCTGGAGATTGGATAATGAAACCAGAATTGAGTACTGCCCATCTAGATATTGAAGATAGAGACCTCGAGTATGAAAAGAAGGTACAACTAAAACCGCATATTGTTTATTTAGCAAATTCTAGCAATGTAAAAGTTGGCGTAACTAGAAAAACACAAGTTCCTACACGTTGGATAGACCAAGGCGCTCACGAAGCTATTGAAATTGTAGAAGCACCAAACAGATATCTTGCAGGTATTACAGAAGTTGCCTTAAAAGAACATGTGGCAGANAAAACCAATTGGCGCTCAATGNTAAAAAATGATATTAAAGATGAAAATTTAGTAGCGGTAAGAGACCANCTTAAACAATATATTCCAGATGAGGCTCTGCCCTATTTTATTGAAAGNAACAGTGAAACCAATATCGATTTTCCTGTAGTGCAATATCCTGAAAAAGTAAAGAGCTTAAATTTAGATAAGACCCCAATTTTTAAAGGCACNTTAAAGGGCATAAAAGGNCAATATCTTATTTTTGAAGACAACACCGTTTTTAATGTTAGAAATTGGGAAGGCTATGTTGTTGATTTAAATATTAGTTAATAAGNAAAACTTAATATGAATCGAAAGTACATATACCCCATTTTAACCATATTAGCAGTTTCTATAATTTACATTGTAAATAGTTATTTAGATGAAAAAGAGCGAGAGCCTTTAATTGAAGAAGCTAAAGAACTTAAAAAAACTACAAACAGTAACTTCTTACCAACCTCAACAACAGGTGCTATTGTACATCATAAGTATTACTCCTTATCTTATTCTGAAGACAATGAGCAAGCCGAATGGGTTGCCTATGAGTTGAAAAAAAATCACATCTCTAGAAATGATTTTAAAAGACCTTATTTTGAAATAGACAATAGCGTTCCAACAGTGTCGGCCGATTGGAGAAACTACAAGAATTCTGGTTATGATAGAGGTCATTTTTGCCCAGCAGGAGATCGAAAGTTTTCTAAAGAAGCGTTTACTGAAACTTTTTTAACCAGTAATATTTCACCACAAGATCACGATTTTAATGCTGGTATTTGGAATAGGCTAGAACAAAAAGTGCGGTATTGGGCTACAAAATATGATGGTGTTTATGTAGTTACTGGNGGCATATTAAATGACACNGAAATAACCATAGGAGACGAANATGTTACCGTTCCTAAATACTTTTATAAATTAGTTTTAGACTACAATAATGGNAAGCCAAAACTTGTAGCATTTTTATTTCCTCATAGAGAATCCAATAAACCTCTCTATGATTTTGTTACGACTACAGACAAAATTGAAGAATTAACTGGCATTGATTTCTTNCCTCATTTAGAAGATGACNTTGAAGATAAATTAGAGGCTTCTAACAATTATAAAGGTTGGAGTTTTAGATAAAGAAAATCCGTGTCAAGCACAAAATAACAAGAGCGTTGAAAATCCTGCGTTAGGGATTGAACGGTTTGTTTGAACTCTTTTTGCTTTTCGCAAAAAAGTGAGTAGTGAAAGCCCGACCGAATATAATGAGGGAACGCCCAAATAAAAAAACCTGCCAACATTAAGTTGACAGGTTTTAAATTTATAGTGAAGACATTCCTGCATTAGCAGGTATTTGTCTTACATCATTCCTGGCATTCCGCCACCCATTGGAGGCATTCCGCCACCAGCGTTATCTTCTTTAATATCGATTAAAGCACATTCTGTAGTTAAGATCATTCCGGCAACAGATGCAGCATTTTCTAATGCTATACGTGTTACTTTTTTAGGATCTATAATTCCAGCTTTAAGCATATCTACGTATTGTTCTGTTTTAGCATCATATCCAAAGTCTTTCTTACCTTCAAGAACTTTGTTAATAACAACAGAACCTTCGCCACCTGCATTTTGTACAATTGTACGTAATGGAGCCTCGATAGCTTTAGATACAATCTGTATACCGGTAGTTTCATCTAAAGTTTCAGAAGTTAATTTCTCTAAAACTTTTTTAGCGCGCACTAATGCAACACCACCACCAGCAACAATACCTTCTTCTACAGCTGCACGAGTTGCATGAAGTGCATCATCTACACGGTCTTTTTTCTCTTTCATCTCAACTTCACTTGCAGCACCTACATAAAGTACAGCAACACCACCAGAAAGTTTAGCTAAACGCTCTTGTAATTTTTCTTTATCGTAATCTGAAGTTGTNGTTTCAATTTGAGATTTAATCTGATTAACACGATTCTTAATCATGTCTTTATCTCCAGAACCATTTACAACTGTTGTGTTATCCTTATCTATAGTTACAGTTTCTGCTGTACCTAATTGCTCGATAGTTGCATTTTCAAGAGNAAAGCCTCTTTCTTCAGAAATTACCTGACCACCAGTTAGGATTGCTATATCTTCAAGCATTGCTTTACGACGGTCTCCAAATCCTGGTGCTTTTACNGCTGCAATTTTTAAAGAACCGCGTAATTTATTTACTACAAGAGTTGCCAATGCTTCACCATCTACATCTTCTGCAATAATTAACAACGGCTTACCTGTTTGAGCAACTGGCTCTAAAACTGGTAATAAATCTTTCATAGAAGACACCTTCTTATCTACTAAAAGAATGTAAGGGTTCTCTAGGTCTGTTGTCATCTTTTCGCTATCTGTAACAAAGTATGGCGATAAGAAACCACGGTCAAACTGCATACCTTCAACAACATCTACATACGTATCTGTTCCTTTAGCTTCTTCAACAGTGATAACACCTTCTTTTCCTACTTTACCAAATGCCTGTGCAATAAGCTCACCAATTTGGTCATCATTGTTTGCAGAAATAGATGCTACTTGCTTAATNTTTTCTGAAGAGTTACCTACTTCTTTAGATTGCTTTGCAAGGTCTTTTGTTAATGCCTCTACAGCTTTATCTATACCGCGTTTTAGGTCCATTGGGTTAGCACCTGCAGCAACATTCTTTAAACCTTCTGCTACNATTGCTTGAGCCAAAACTGTAGCAGTAGTTGTACCGTCTCCAGCTAAATCATTAGTTTTTGAAGCTACTTCTTTAACCATTTGCGCTCCCATATTTTCAAGAGCGTCTTCTAATTCTATTTCCTTAGCAACACTAACACCATCTTTTGTAACCTGTGGTGCTCCAAATGATTTGCTAATAATTACGTTACGACCTTTTGGTCCTAAAGTTACTTTTACTGCGTTAGCTAAAGCATCGACACCACGTTTAATGCCGTCTCTTGCTGCTAAATCAAATTTTATATCTTTTGCCATTTTATAAATTCTTTATGCAANAAGCNTTAAGNTNNTANNCTNATNCTTTATNCTGTTTTTACTTTAATTAAATTGAAAANGNGTNNNANCCANAAANTGGNNNACACNATTTTATATTTAGATTACTGCAAGAATATCATCTTCNCGCATCATTAGGTAATCATTACCTTCTAANTTAAGCTCTGTNCCAGAGTACTTACCGTAAAGAACNATATCTCCAACCTTAACGGTCATNTCNTGNTCTTTNTTACCGCCACCTACAGCGACAACTTTACCTTTTTGTGGTTTTTCCTTTGCTGTTTCTGGGATATATATTCCAGAAGCAGTTTGAGTTTCAGCGGCTTGAGGCTCTACTAAAACACGATCTGATAATGGTTTAATGTTAAGTGCCATTGTCTTTATTTTTAGTTATTAGTTAAATTAATTTTATGACTTAATACTATTCCAAAAGTATGCCACCACTACGCTTATGACATATAACAAACAAAAAATGCCAGCTTGTCATAAGCTGGCAATTTGTATTGTAAATATGTCTTTAAAACTACTGTACGCTATCTGTAGCTTGTGTTGTAGTTTCAGCATCGTTTGTTGCAGGTGTAGATTGCGGAAGTGTTGTTGCAGGTACTGCATCTTCATCTAAAATACGAGACTCTGTATTTACAGCGCCACCAAATAAATTAATGTTAGACAAAAGGATTAATGCTAACATTACAGTTGCAAGTGTCCACGTACTTTTATCTAAAAAGTCGGTTGTTTTTTTAACACCACCTAATTGTTGTGTACCACCACCACCGAAAGATGAAGATAAACCACCACCTTTTGGGTTTTGTACCATTATTACGACGATTAGCAAAAATGCTACGATAACTATTAGGACTAAGAATATTGTAAACGTGCTCATTATTATTGTTTTTCTATCAGGGTTTCTATTTCCCGAATTTGGTCTGCAAAGAAACTACTTTTTTCGGGATTTTTCAAAATTAATATTTTATATGCTTGAATTGCTTTCTTATAATTTTTCTGCTCTAAGTAAACTCTTGCCAAAGTAGCCGTCATTAGGCTTTCTTGAGGCACTTCGTTGTCTTTTAAAAAGTTAGCATTAAGTGGTGTTTTCTTAGGAACTATCTTAGGATTTGAAGCAATAAAATTATCTATTAATTCAAATTTCTTCGCTTTTTCGTCACTTTCTGCCCTATTTCCTATTTTAGAGTCTGAAACTGGGTTTTCTAATGTTTCAGAAGATCTGTCTATAGGCTTTACAGCTGTTAGTTGTAACCACTCAGAAAAGCTATGAGACTCAGACTTATCAAACTCTAATGGTTTTCCTATTTGAAGCTTATCCTTTATCTCTTCTTCTGAAGCTTGATTTACTTTTACCGCTTCATCTGCACTTAAATTTTCTTCTTTAGGTGCTGTTTTTAAAGGTTTTGCTGGCAATTCAAACAAATCTTCGTCAAATACTTGATGCGCCTCTTTAAGTTTCATCTTTATTGCATCATCAATAGCTACACTTTTTTGAGTGATAACTTCTTCGGGCTCAAAGACTGTAATATTTCTTAAATAGTCATCTCGAGATTGAAGGGTGTTTGCAATTTCATTTTGTGAAAATTCTTCTGAAGTAATGTATTCAAACAAAACACTTCTATCTACTGTATGTGCTGCAGTAGTCTTTAACTCTTTATTATAAGAAAAGCTTTCTGAATCTTTTAAGCCTTTTAACTGCATAGCCCTTGCAGATTGCATATACGGAAACTCTTCCACGATTGCCTCTAGGGCTCTAGTTTGAGATGCAGTTAGTTTTGAGGGCTGCTGTAAAAGTGCTATAAATTCTGTTGTATTCAAATTACCAGTTTGCTAATGTTGCATTAAAAATGTCTTGTGTAAGACGTTCATAGATTTCATCTAAAGCTGTAGCTAAAGTGCTTCCTATTAATTGTTGCCCACCAGGATAATCGTAGTAAAACGAAAAGCGTCTTTCCAGATCATTTTCTGGTTCGAGAGTATTTATAAACCTAATGTTTACAGATATTGTTAACCTGTTTTGTGCAGCTGTATTTTCTGCAACTGCTGTTATTGGCGCAATATAATACTCTGTAATTTCACCTTCATAAATTAAATCTGCACCTTCTGTAGACAAGCCTAAATTTGTTTGATTTTGAATAAGGTCTTGTAGCTCTAATCTAAACGTACGTTCTATTCCTGGCTCAACTATAGATGCGTTGTTGTTTATATAGTTAACCTGGAACGTCTTAGCCTCGCCAACATCTGCTCCTGAGAAGGAATAAATTCCGCAAGATGTTATACTAAAAGCAAGGCATATAATAACAATAAGTTTTAATTTCATAACTGTGTGATTTACCATCTTAAAATGGTTTTAGTTTAGGTCGTATTGCTTAATTTTTCTATATAAAGTGCGCTCGCTTATTCCTAGTTCTTGTGCAGCGGCTTTTCGTTTTCCGCCGTGACGTTCTAAAGATTTTTTTATAAGTTCAAGTTCCTTGTCTTGTAAGGATAATGTTTCCTCTTCTTCTATTTCTTCAGCAAAATGATATTTGTCTTCTTTGCGTTCTGCTGGGTGATTGTTTTCTGGAATTTGAAGGACCTCAAACTTGTCTTCTAATTCTTCCTCAAATTCTGCCACCTCATCATCTTCACCATAAATTTTTTGAATTAAGCTTTCATTATCTTCTTTAACCTGACTTGAATCTCCATTTTTCATTAACTCCATAGTGAGTTTTTTCAAGTCATTTAAATCACTTTTCATATCGAAAAGAACCTTGTATAAAATTTCGCGTTCATTACTAAAGTCGCTATCCTTTTTTGTTTTAGAAACCACAGCAGGTAAGTTTTTGCCCATATCTGGCAAATATTCTCTTAGTGAGCGAGCATCTACCTCTCTAGATTGCTCTAGTACAGAAAGTTGTTCTGCAACATTTCTTAACTGTCTTATATTACCAGACCATCTGTAGTTTTGCAGTAATGCAGTTGCCTCATCTGTTAAACGCACGGTTGGCATTTTATATTTTAAGGCAAAGTCTGAAGCAAATTTTCTAAATAGCAAATGAATATCTTCTTCACGCTCTCTTAAAGGTGGCAACTCAATCTCGATTGTGCTTAACCTGTAATATAAATCTTCTCTAAATTTTTCTTTATTAATAGCTTCAAACATATTTACGTTTGTAGCTGCTACAATACGAACATTTGTTTTTTGAACTTTTGAAGATCCTACTTTTATAAACTCTCCATTCTCTAAAACACGTAATAAACGTACTTGAGTTGGTAGTGGTAACTCACCTACCTCATCTAAGAATATTGTACCACCATCTGCAACTTCAAAATAACCATTTCTAGTTTGTGTAGCTCCAGTAAAAGCACCTTTTTCATGACCAAAAAGTTCACTATCTATAGTTCCTTCTGGAATTGCACCACAGTTTACAGCTATATACTTGGCGTGTTTTCTATGCGAAAGGGAATGTATTATACGCGGTATACTTTCTTTACCTACACCACTTTCTCCTATAACCAATACAGAAATATCTGTAGGAGATACTTTTATTGCTTTCTCAATAGCTCGGTTAAGCTTGGTATCATTACCTATTATACCGAAACGTTGTTTTGTAACTTGAACTGACTCCATAATGCTGGTACCTGAAACTACAGGTTTAATTTAAAATTCTACTTAATTAGTACCACTATAACCTATAGCGTTACCAATTAACGTGGCACTCGTACAATCATGAATTTTTACGTTTACTAAATCTCCTACTTTATAATGCTGTTTTGGAAATACTGCCACTGCATTTTGTGATGTACGACCACTCCATTCTTTATCAGATTTTTTTGATTCTCTTTCAACAAGAACCTCTACAGTTTTACCAATATTCTTTTCAGTTTGAAGTTGACTTAGTTGTCTCTGCAATGCTACAACCTCAGAAAGCCTTCTTTTCTTTACCTCTTCTGGCACGTCATCTTCCATTTTACGACCAGCCATTGTACCAGGTCGTTCTGAATATTTGTACATATACCCGAAGTTATATTGTACTTTTTCCATTAAAGATAATGTGTCTTTATGATCTTGCTCGGTTTCTGTAGGAAATCCTATAATCATATCTTGAGAGATACTACAATCTGGCATATAAGCCCTAATAGTATCAATTAAACTAAAATACTCTTCTCGCGTATGCAACCTATTCATTTCTTTAAGAATGCGATCGCTTCCGCTTTGCACAGGTAAGTGTATGTGTTTACAAATGTTGCTGTAGGCTGCCATTGTTTTAATCACATCTTCTGTCATATCCTGCGGATTAGATGTGGAAAAACGAATTCTCATACTAGGAAATGTTTCTGCAACCATTTTTAATAATTGCGGAAATCCTGTTGCGGTAGCCTGTTGCATAGGAGTTGCCTTGCTAAAGTCTTTTTTCATACCACCACCATACCAAAGGTAGCTATCTACATTTTGACCTAATAAGGTAATTTCTTTATAACCGTTTTCTGATAAGTTTCTTACTTCATCTAATATACTCTGCGGATCTCGACTGCGTTCTCTTCCTCTAGTAAAGGGGACAACACAGAACGTGCACATATTATCACAACCTCTTGTTATGGATACAAACGCAGATACACCGTTGGTTTGCAATCTCACTGGAGAGACATCTCCATACGTTTCGTCTTTAGATAAAATTACATTTACAGCATCTCTACCTTCTTCTACCTCTTTTATAAGGTTTGGTAAATCTTTATAAGCGTCTGGTCCTACAACTAGATCTACAATTTTTTCTTCTTCTAAAAATTTACTTTTTAAACGCTCTGCCATACAGCCCAAAACACCAACTTTCATATTAGGATTATGATCGCGTTTTACAGCATTATATTTCTCTAACCGCTTTCTTACAGTCTGTTCTGCTTTATCTCTAATTGAACAGGTATTAACCAAAACCAAATCTGCATCTTCTAAATTTGGAGTAGTATTAAAACCTTCTTTAGCCATAATAGAAGCTACAATTTCACTGTCACTAAAATTCATAGCACAGCCATAACTTTCAATAAAAAGCTTACGCTTATTAGTAGCGTCCTGCTCTAAGACAAGGCTATTACCTTGTAATTTTTCATCTAAAATCTTTTCCATAACATCTTGCCTTCCGAAGAAATTGAATGCAAAGATAGGGCTTCATTATCGAGTGACAAAGTGTCAGCTATTATTTATAATTTTCTACGCAACGTTTTATAAAATTTTGCATCTTTAATGTATACTAAACAACTCACTATGAAAGCCTTTTACCGCATTAGCCTTTTTGTTATTTCACTGCTAATAGTTAGCTGTGACCAAGATGATAATGGTGATTTTATTGATTATCAAGTTGCTATTCCTGTAACACAATCTTTAGCAGATTTTAGAGCATCTGTAAGTATTGAAGATCCTCAACCAATACAGCAATCAGGAAAAATTTACACGTATGAAGATTATATGTTTGTAAATGATTTTTTTCAAGGCATACATATTATAGACAACTCTAACCCTGAAAACCCAGTAAAACTTAGCTATCTAAAAATTCCTGCAAATCAAGATATTGCTGTAAAAGATGATATTCTATATGCAGATAGCGGAATAGATTTAGTGGCATTCAACATTTCGAACATCACTAATATTACAACTGTAGCCAGATTAGAAAATGTGTTTCCAACCTATAATGAGCTAACTCCAGAAGGTGCAGACTTTATAGATTATTCTACTTTTAATGCAGATGAAGACGTAATTGTTGGCTTTACCATAGAAACTAGAAGAGAAGAATTTTATGATACAGCCGTAGTTGAAGCGTCAAATGATGCTGGTTCTGGGAATACTGGACAAGGCGGATCTTTAGCTAGATTTAATATTACAGGAGATTTTCTGTATGCCGTAGACAATTTTAGCTTAAATGTTTTTGACATCACAAATCTTGACAACCCACAAGATTTAGGCGAAGAACATGTAGGCTGGCAAATTGAAACTATTTTTAGTTATGAAGACTATCTTTACATAGGTAGTACTGCAGGTATGTTCATTTATTCTTTAGACACACCTTCTAGCCCTACATACCAATCAGAAATATCTCATATTGTAGGTTGCGATCCTGTAGTTGTACAAGGTAACTTTGCTTATGTTACAATTCGTGGTGGTAATCTTTGCGGACAAGATCTAAGTATTCTAGAAGTTATAAACGTTGAAGATAAACAAAACCCTTTTATATTAGAACAATACAGCTTAGACCAACCTTATGGATTAGGTGTAAAAGATGATTTGGTTTTTGTTTGTGACCAAGGTGTAGGCTTACGTGTTTTTAACGCTAGCCAGACACCAGTTTTAGAACAAATTCAGCTTTTCGAAAATGCTACTGCATTAGATGTTATTCCACAAGACGACAAGTTGATTATGGTAAGCGAAACTGCAATTTTTCAATATTTATATACCGAAGACGGCCTAACATTGCTAAGTGAGTTTAACTTACTATAAATTAAGTTCATAAACATTTTAAATCTTTTTAATTCTGCTACCTTTGAGAAGCTAACTAAAACCAATTGTTATGTTTCAAGAATTACAAAGACGAATAGATACAGCCAAAGAATTAGATTTTGGCAGCATCTTTCAACGCAGTTTAGATTTATTTAAGGAAACTTGGGTACAAGGGCTTATAATAACGCTAATAAGTATTGCTATCACGTTACCTTTAATAATGTTAATATACATTCCAATGATTGTATATGGTATAGCAGACCCAAGTGCTTTTGAACAAGGTGACCTTTCAGCTTTACCCATTTTTATAATGGCAATCACACTAATTGTGGTTATTGTAATAATCTCTGCTTTAAGTTTTGCGTTACAAGCTGCTTTTTTTAAAATGATTAAAAAAATAGACCACAAGGAAACTAATGAAGATGTAAATTTCTTCATGTACTTTAAACAACCATATTTAAAGAAATCTTTAATCCTTAGTTTAGCATTAATAGGTATAGCACTGGTATCTGCATTATTATGTTATTTACCTTTAATATATGCTATTGTACCTCTTCAATTTTTTGTTTTATTTTTTGCATTTCATCCAGAATTAAGCATATCAGAAGTCATTAAGCTAAGTTTTAAGTTAGGTAACAAAAAATGGCTTATTACCTTTGGGTTAATTCTTGTTGCAGGAATTTTAGCCCAATTTGTGGGTATGTTACTATGTTTTGTAGGCGTCTTTTTCACTGCATCTTTTGGCTACTTACCACTTTACCATATATATAAGGACGTTATAGGGTTTGATAATCAACCTGAAATTTTCGAAACAAACAGCATCTAAAACATTATAAATAAGACTATAAATTAACCGTTGGAAAGATATTTTTCACGGTTAATTTTTTTTTACCCTACTTTTGCACTCTCTTATATAGGAAATATGGCAAAGAATTTAGTGATTGTGGAGTCTCCGGCAAAAGCCAAGACAATTGAAAAATATTTAGGTAAAGATTATAAAGTAGAGTCTAGTTACGGACACATTGCAGATCTTCCCTCAAAAGAATTAGGTGTAGATGTAGAAGGTGATTTTTCTCCAAAATATGTAGTATCTAAAGACAAGAAAGATGTAGTTAGAAAACTAAAAAAACTTGCTAAAGATGCTGAAACTGTATGGCTAGCAAGTGATGAGGATCGCGAAGGAGAAGCTATTGCGTGGCACCTTTTTGAAGAATTAGACCTTAAAAGTGAAAGCACTAAGCGTATTGTATTTTCTGAAATTACTAAAACTGCAATCGAGCGTGCAATAAAAAACCCAAGAGGTATTAACTATAATTTAGTTAATGCACAGCAGGCAAGACGCATTTTAGATAGACTTGTAGGTTATGAGATTTCTCCAATTTTATGGAGAAAAGTAAAAGGAGGCCTTTCTGCAGGTAGAGTACAGTCTGTGTCTGTTCGATTAATTGTTGAGAGAGAACGTGAAATATTAGATTTTTCTCCTGTTGGCTCTTACAGAGTAGATGCAGAATTTAAAACAGAAGACGGCGCTTCTTTTAAAGCAAAGCTTCCAAAGAATTTTGACACTAAAGAAGATGCAGAAGCATTTTTAAAAGACAATTTAAATGCAGATTTTAAAGTAGGAGATCTTACTAAAAAACCTGCTAAGAAATCACCTGCACCACCATTTACAACATCTACCTTACAACAAGAAGCATCACGTAAACTATACTATTCTGTAAGTAAAACCATGACAATGGCACAACGCTTATATGAAGCTGGTATGATTACATATATGAGAACAGATAGTGTAAACCTTAGTGACCAAGCAAAGAAAGGTGCAGAGAAAGAAATAAAGAAAGCTTACGGAGACAACTTTCATAAATCTAGAAATTATAAAGGCAAAAGCAAAGGTGCACAAGAAGCACACGAAGCTATTAGACCAACAGATTTTTCTAAGCACACTATTTCTGGAGACAGTGATCAAGTAAGACTTTACGAACTTATCTGGAAACGCGCAATTGCATCACAAATGAGCGATGCGCAGTTAGAACGTACAAACGTAAAGGTAGAAGCAAACACTCACGACAAGCAGTTTACTGCTAACGGTGAAATGATAAAATTTGAAGGTTTCTTAAAAGTATATCTAGAAGGCTCAGATGATGAAGACCAAGAGCAAAGTGGTTTATTGCCAAATATGAAAGTTAACGATGCTCTAGTAAATTCATACATTACAGCAACAGAGCGCTTTACAAGACCTCCAGCAAGATACACAGAAGCTGCTTTGGTTAAAAAGTTAGAAGAGCTTGGTATAGGTAGACCATCTACTTATGCACCAACAATTACCACAATACAAAACAGGAAGTATATAGAAAAAGGAACTGTAGATGGCGTAGAAAGAGATTATGCCAAACTACAACTTAAAAATAATAAGGTTTCAGAAAAAACTATGACTGAAACTGTAGGAAGCGACAAAGGAAAACTTGTACCTACAGATGTAGGTATGGTTGTAAATGATTTCCTTGTACAACACTTCTCCTCTATTCTTGATTACAACTTCACTGCAAAAGTTGAAGAAGACTTTGATGATATTGCAGATGGTAATGAAAAATGGAAAGATATGATGAAAGACTTTTACAAAGACTTTCATCCTAAAGTAAAAGATGTTGCAGAAAATGCAGAACGAGAGGTAGGAGAACGCATACTTGGGAAAGACCCTAAAACAGGAAAGCCTGTAAGTGTACGCTTAGGTAAGTTTGGGCCTATGGTTCAAATTGGTTCTGTAGAAGATGAAGAAAAACCATTATTTGCAAGTTTAGGACCAAACCAATCCTTACAAAGTATCACGTATGAAGAAGCTATGGATTTATTTCAGCTTCCAAAAGAAATTGGCGAATATAACGGCGAAAAAGTTGAAGTAAACAATGGGCGCTTTGGTCCTTATGTTAGATACGGAAAGACATTTGTTTCTTTAGACAAAGGAGAAGACCCTCTAGATGTCTCTATGGATCGTGCTTTAGAACTCATTAAAGCAAAAGAAAAAGCAGACGCGCCAATTTATCATTATGAAGATTTACCAGTTCAAAAAGGTGTTGGTCGTTTTGGCCCGTACATTAAGTGGAATGGTATGTTTATTAATGTAAATAAGAAATATGACTTTGACAATCTAACTAATGATGACATAGTAGAGCTTATTGAAATTAAAAAGCAGAAAGAAATAGATAAAGTTGTTCACAACTGGGAAGATGAAGGCATACGCGTTGAAAAAGCGCGTTGGGGAAGACATAATATTATACAAGGAAAAGTAAAGGTTGAAATTCCTAAAACTGTCGATGCTCAAAAGCTTACCTTAGAGAAGGCCCAAGAATATATTGAAAAAAAGAAGCCAAAGAAAAAAGCAACTAAAAAGAAAACTACAGCTAAGAAGAAAACAGCTACAAAAAAGAAGACAACAACTAAGAAAAAGTAGTTAATAAATGACAAAGTTCAATTTTATGAAATCTCTAGATTTCTGTTAAAACTTTGTACATTTAGAGTTTTCTAAAAATCGAATATTTTATGAGTCTTGAGGTTCTAAAACCTGTAAGTAAAAATGTACTTGCTCACAAAACGTTGTTGCATGAACATACAATTGGTAACGCTATAAAAATCCATAGTCAACAAGAAGGACTACCTTCTCTTGCAAATGTAAACATTGCAATTTTTGGAGTTTTAGATAGCAGAAAAACTCAAGACTATTTAGGACAAGAGTTTGATTTTGATGAAATTAGAACATCTTTCTATGAGCTATTTCCTGGAAATTGGCATCTCAATATTGCAGATTTAGGAGATTTAGAAAAAGGACACTCTGTAGAAGATACTTATGCAGCAGTAACTGCCATCACAAAAACACTTTTAAAGCAAAACATTATCCCAATAATTTTGGGTGGTGGCCAAGATTTGGTATATGCTCAATACCGTGCATATGACAATGAGGAGTATATGGTTAATCTAGTTAATGTAGACGCTCACTTTGATTTAGGAAACGCAGACGAGTCTATGGACAATCGCTCCTTCATGAGTAAGATTGTTATAGACAAGCCTTACAATCTCTTTAATTACTCCAACATAGGTTACCAAACCTATTATAATGCTCAAGAAGAAATAGATTTAATAGAACGCCTTTATTTTGACGCAATACGTCTTGGCGAAGCTACTCATGATATAAAAACAGTTGAACCTGTTATGAGAGATGCCAATATTGTTTCTGTTGATATTTCTTCATTAAATGCTTCGAGTTTAGGAAGCCATTCACACAAATACCCAAATGGATTTGATGGAAGGGAAATTTGCAGTATTACAAGATATGCTGGCTTAAGCGATAAAGTTAGCTCGTTTAGTATTTGTGAGTTACAGGGCAAGACACAAAATGAAACTTCAGCAATGCTGGTAGCACAAATGCTATGGTATTTTATTGAAGGTGTAACATTTAGAAGAAATGAACATACTATTTCAGCGAAAAAAGAGTTTATAAAATATCAAGTTCCTATTGACGAGGAGATCTTGGTTTTTTATAAAAGTCCGTTGTCTGAAAGATGGTGGATTGAAATTCCATTTTTTTCAGACATTGATACTAAATTGAATAGAAGCACGTTATTACCTTGCAATCAGCAAGATTATTTAGAGGCGTGCAACCAAAATATTCCACAAAGATGGTGGAAAGCTCGTCAAAAGAATGAATTGTAGATTAAACGTATAATAAACTAAATATCAGATTAAGGTTTTTTTAACTTATTTAATTGGTTTTTTGAAATTAATTAGATAGGTTTACGGCCTTGATTTAACAACAACTTAACCTAAACGTAGTTATGAAGAAAGTTTTAATGCTTTTTGCTTGTGTCGCATTCCTTGCAAGTTGCGGAAACGGAGATCGTGGACAGCTTGTAGGCGCCAAAGGAAAACGATGGCATCCTGAAAAGCCTTATGGAATGACAACTGTATCTGGAGGATCATTTATCATGGGTAAATCTGATGATGATATTGCAGCCCTTAAAAACGCACCTACTAAAACTGTTACAGTACGTTCATTTTATATGGATGAAACTGAAATCACTAACTCAGAATACAGACAATTTGTAGAATGGGTTAGAGATTCTGTTGTAAGAATGAGACTTGCAATATTAGCAGATGAACTTGGTGAAACACCAGGAACTGGTGGTATTGGAGAATATGCATTTCTTGACCAAGATCCTGATAATCTTACCCCTTATGAACAATACATGTTAGATAACTATGCAGGGCTAGGAGAAACAGGTTATGAAGGTCGTAAAATTAATAGAGAAATAGACCTTATTTGGGAAACTGAAGAGTATCCAGATGAATACTATGTTGAGGTGATGGATACAATGTATTTACCTCAAGAAGAATCTTACAACGGCCAACGAACTATGGACGTTAGTAAATTTGAGTTTCAATACACTTGGATGGACATTCAAGCTGCAGCAAGAGCTAAAAAAGGAAAAAGAAGTGATTTTATTAAAAGAGAAAATGTAAAGATTTATCCAGATACTACGGTTTGGATCAAAGATTTTAGTTACTCTTATAATGAGCCAATGCACAATGATTATTTCTGGCATGCTGCTTATGATGATTATCCTGTAGTTGGTGTTTCTTGGCAACAAGCTAAAGCATTTTGTGCTTGGAGAACATTAGAACATAATTCATACAGAAAAGAAAAAGGACAACATTTTGTAAATACATATAGGCTTCCTACAGAAGCAGAATGGGAGTATGCTGCTCGTGGTGGTATAGAGTCTGCTTCATATCCTTGGGGTGGCCCTTACACAAAAAATGATAGAGGTTGTTTTATGGCTAATTTCAAACCATTACGTGGTGATTATGCTGCAGATCAAGCTTTATACACTGTAGAGGCAAAATCTTTTGAACCAAATGATTTCAATCTATACAACATGGCAGGTAACGTATCAGAATGGGTAGATTCTTCTTATGACCCTTCTTCTTACGAGTACTCTTCATCTATGAACCCAAATGTTAACGATGTTAGCAACAAGCGTAAAGTTGTACGTGGTGGTTCTTGGAAAGATGTTTCTTACTTCCTACAGGTAAGTTCAAGAGATTATGAGTACGCAGATTCTGCTAGAAGTTATATTGGCTTCAGAACAGTACAAGATTACTTAGGAAATGATTTAGACTTAAATCGTCCTCCTCAATAAAAGATCAAAAACAACTACTTAAATAAACCCTTAACTAAAACTAACCTCTATTAACTTAGAGAACTTAAAACTACTTAAATTATGGCACAGTCAAAGTCAGGAAAAAAATTAATGAACATGGTATACGGTCTAGGTGCGGCCGTTGTAATCTTAGGAGCACTATTTAAAATTATGCACTGGCCTTTTGGTAACGAAATGCTAATTATAGGTTTGATAACAGAAGCACTTGTATTTACAGTTTCTGCTTTTGAGCCTGTAGACTCAGAACTTGACTGGTCTTTAGTATACCCTGAATTAGCTGGTGGAGCAGCTAGCGGTAAAAAAACTGTAGCTCCAACAGATGCTGAAGGTGTTTTATCTAAGAAATTAGATGCAATGCTTAAAGAAGCTAAGATAGATGCAAACTTAATGAGCAGCCTTGGTGATAGTATCAAGAATTTTGAAGGTGCTGCTAAAAATATGTCTCCTACTGTTGATGCTATTTCTTCTCAAAAGAAATATAGTGAAGAGTTAACTCTTGCTGCTGCACAAATGGAAACATTAAACAACCTTTACAAAGTACAGGTAGAGTCTGCTGCTAAACAAAGTGAAGCAAATACTGCTGCTGCAGAAAATGCTGTTGCTCTTAAAGCACAAATGGAATCGTTAACTCAAAACTTATCTTCATTAAACGGCGTTTACGGCAATATGTTAAATGCTATGGGTAACAACAGAGCCTAATTTTAATTTTTAACTATAACAGATAACTACTATTTAAAAAATTAAAATATGGCATCAGGAAAACAAACTCCAAGGCAGAAGATGATTAACCTAATGTACTTGGTTTTCATTGCAATGCTTGCACTTAACATGTCTAAAGAGGTACTTACCGCTTTTGGATTAATGAATGAAAAATTGGTTGAAGCTAACGCTGATACTACACAACGTAACCAACTTGCTATGGCTGGACTTGCAGAAAAAGCAAGTGAACAACCAGCTAAATATGCACCTTTAAAGGAGCAGGCAGATCAAATAAACGCTTTAACAGAAGAGTTGGTAGGATATATTGATGGTGTTAAAAACAAATTAACAGCAGAAATGGATGATCCTACAGACTACGAGACTATGGATAAATCTAATGATTTAGATGAACTATGGTACAAAGGAGGAAAAGTTACACCAGAAGGTCAAGAATTTATTGACAAGATGGATACTTACCGTAATGGTGTTGTTTCAGTTATTGGAGCAGACTTACCAAAGGTTAGAGCAGAAGTTGAAAAAGACTTCTCAACAGCACCAGAAAAAGATCGTGATGGTGTAGAGAAAGATTGGTTAAGCTATAACTACGTAGGATTTCCTCTAGTTGCATCTATTACTAAACTTACGCAAATACAAGCAGACGCTAAGACAGTTGAAAGTGAAATTCTTTCAGACTTATTAGCAGGACAATTAAAGTCTGATGTTTCTATGACAAACTATCAAGCTATAGTAGTACCAGAAAAAACTGCATTCTTTAATGGCGAAAACTTTAAAGGTAAAGTTGTATTAGGACGTTTTGATAACTCTTTAAACTTTGACAAAGTAACTGTTAACGGAAAAGATTTAGAAAAGACAGTTGGCGGTCAAGTTGTATTAGATTTTCCAGCAGGAAATGTAGGAGAGCAAGAGATTAAAGGTGATCTTCAGTTTAAAGAAGGAGACTCTTTAGTATCTATTCCTATTACAAGTTCTTATGCTGTTATCCCAAAACCAAATGCTGCTGTAATTTCTGCAGATAAAATGAATGTAGTTTATAGAGGTGTACAAAACCCTATGACAATTTCTATTCCAGGTGTTGGCTCTGTTAGTGCTAACGCTCCAGGACTTTCTCCTGCAGGAGGCGCTGGTAAATACAATATGAATGTTACCACATTAAAGCAACGTGAAGTTAAAATTAACGTAAGCGGTAAGTTACCAGGTGGTGAGACCGTATCAGACAGCAAAACGTTTAGAATTAAAGATATTCCAAGACCAGTAGGAACTGTTCGTGGTGAAGAAGGATCTATTAAAATGCAACGTAACGGATTAGAGATTTCTACTATCGGAGCAGATTTACCAGATTTTGACTTCCAATTAAAATTAAATGTAACTGGATTTAAATTTAGAGTACCAGGTCAACCAACTGTAAGAGTTAATGGTAGCCGTTTAGACTCTAGAGCTAAATCTACTCTAAGAAGAGCAAAACGTGGAGAAACAGTTCAGATTTTTGATATCGAAGCAGGTATCTCTGGAAACTCTGGTTACAAGTTGAAAAAAGTATCTCCTGTAATTATTGAATTAACAAACTAAGATTGATGATGGCTATGACTTCAAATCGATTATTACTTACACTATCTGGACTTTTGATAACCTCTTTAGGGTTTTCTCAAGCAAACTTGCTTAACGCAAAAACTCCAGATGAAATTGGCGTTAAAACCGAAGAACAAATTAAATATGATAACGATGATCCATTAGAGTATGGGTACGTTGATGATAGAGATGTACTTTGGTCTAAAACGACTTGGGAAATAGTAGATTTGGATGAACGTGTAAACTTTCCATTATACTATCCTATAGATACTAATAATATTGGAAAAGACAGAAGATCTTTATACGATGTACTTCTTTCTAATATTAAAAATGGAAATATTGAAACTATCTATACAGATTCTTATTTTACAGAAAAAAGAACTTTAAAAGATATTTCTGCTGCCTTATCTAAAGTTGATACTACAGATTATGGTATCGAGCAATATAATGCAGGTGAAAAAATAGATGCTCAGTATATAACAAGACGCGATATTAACGCTGGAGATATATCTGAATATCATGTTAAAGGTCTTTGGTATTTTGACAAGCGTCAAGGTGAATTAAAGTATCGTTTATTAGGTATAGCACCTTGTGCTCCAGATGTAAACTTTATAGATGAGGAAGACACTCAAGTAGTTGAATTATTTTGGGTATGGTTTCCTGGTGTAAGAGAAGTTTTACATAACGCTAAAGCGTTTAACAGGCAAAACTCATCACAACCAATCACGTTTGATCATTTATTAAATTCAAGACGTTTTAACGGTGTTATTTACAAGGAAGACAATGAGTATGGTGATCGTACTGTTGAAGACTATATAAATGACAATGCATTAATGCAACTGTTAGAATCTGATAGAATTAAAGAACAGATAAGAAACTTTGAACAAGATATGTGGAATTACTAATTCCTAATCTCGTATAAACATTCTAAAAAAACGCCTTTCAAAAAGAAAGGCGTTTTTATATTTTTAAAATATGCAGGAAACAGATTATATTATTGTAGGTTTTGGATTAAGTGGCTTAGCTGTAACGAGACAATTACAGTCTCATAACAAAAAGGTTGTTGTTATAGACAAGCCTTCTCAAAACGCTTCTAAAGTTGCTGGAGGTATGTATAACCCTGTTATTCTTAAACGTTTTACGTTAGCCTGGAATGCAAATGAACAACTACCCTACGCGCTTCAGTTTTACAAGTCAATAGAAGACGAATTAAAAATTAAAATAATTAATCCGTTACCAGTATACAGACGTTTCTCTTCTATTGAAGAACAAAATAATTGGTTTGAAGCTTCAGATAAACCATTATTGAATGAGTATTTAAATTCAGACCTAAAGATCACATTAAATAAAAACGTAAATGGTAATTATGGTTTTGGTGAAGTAAAACAAACCGGTACTATAAACACCGAAAAATTAATTAATGCCTTCAAATCAAAACTTAGTAGCAATAATAATTTTATTGAAGAGAATTTTAATTACGATTCATTACAAGTTAATAAAGACAGTATAATTTACAATAATCTAATAGCAAGAGGAATAATTTTTTGCGAAGGTATTGGTGTTAAAAACAACCCATATTTTAATACATTAGATATACGAGGAAATAAGGGAGAATATTTAATAATAAAAGCACCTCAATTAAACTTAGAAGCAGCTGTAAAATCTGGCATATTTATAATACCGTTAGGAGACAACAACTACAAAGTTGGTGCTAGTTATGATAGATTAGACACAACTACAAATCCTACAGAAACTAAAAAGACTGAATTAAAGAAGCAACTTGATGCTATCCTAACAACAGAATATCAAATTATAGATCAAGTAGCAGGCATAAGACCAACAACAAAAGACAGAAGACCTTATATAGGAAGTTTAAAAGAACATGAGAATGTATACCTCTGTAATGGTTTAGGAAGCAGAGGTGTTATAACATCTCCAACTATCTCGAAGCATTTGGTAGATCATATCTTAAAAGACCTACCAATACCTTCAGATATAAGTTTAGAGAGACATTATTAATTACCCTATTTTTTGTACTACTTCTTTTTTGGCTGTTTTAACAGAACCATCAAATCCGTGAACACCACCAACAGTAGTATACTTCATTACATAGCGTTTATCTGGATTTATTCTTTGAAAAGCACTTTGACACATTAAAGTAGCCTCATGAAATCCACACAATATTAACTTGAGCTTACCTGGATAAGTATTAACATCTCCAATAGCGTAGATACCAGGAATATTTGTTTGATAATCTAAAGTATTATCAACTTTTATCGCATTTTTTTCTATCTCTAATCCCCAATCAGCAATTGGTCCTAATTTTGGAGACAACCCAAATAAAGGGATAAAATCATCTACTTCTAGCAAGGTATCCTGCGCAGCTTTATCTTTATGCTGTATAACTACGGATTCTAGCTTTTCTGAGCCGTTAATTCCAACAACCTCTGCATTGGTTACTAATTTAATTTTTCCTAGCTTAGATAGCTCAGAAACTTTCTCAACAGAATCTAACGCACCTCTAAATTCACTTCGTCTGTGCACCAATGTAACCTCAGAAGCTACATCTGCTAAAAAGATACTCCAATCTAAAGCAGAGTCTCCACCGCCAGCAATTATTACTTTTTTATCTCTATATACTTCTGGATCTCTTATTATATAAGACACACCACAATCTTCAAAATCTTTAATGTTTGAAATAGGTGGTTTTCTAGGTTCAAAACTTCCTAATCCACCTGCTATAGCAACTACAGGTGCATGATGTTTAGTTCCTTTATTGGTAGTAACTATAAATGTCCCATCTTCCTGTTTATCTATTGTTTGAGCGCGTTCTCCTAGAGTAAAACCAGGTTGAAAAGGCTCTATTTGCTTCATAAGATTATTTACCAAGTCACCAGCTAATACTTCAGGGAAAGCAGGAATATCATAAATGGGTTTTTTAGGATAAATTTCAGAACATTGCCCTCCAGGTTGTGGTAATGCATCAATTAAGTGACATTTTAATTTTAGAAGTCCCGCTTCAAAAACTGTAAATAAACCTGTAGGTCCAGCTCCAATTATTAATATATCTGTTGAAATCATAGAATTTAAAAATGAAAAATTATGCCAACTTTAAAAAAAGCTAGCAATTAAAGAAATAGATGTAAGGTTATTGAGCGGTGTTAATCACCTTTTCAATTTGTGGTGCATGCTTTTTAATTGTCATCTCAACACCACTCTTAAGTGTCATTTGGTTAACACTACAACCAACACAATTACCCATAAGCTTTACAAAGACTGTTTTATCATCTTCAATACTAACTAAAGAAATATCACCGCCATCATTTTGTAAAAATGGGCGTATTTCTTCTAATGCAGCTTGCACACTATTATATAATTCTTGTCCTTCCATAAGTTAATTCTTTACAGCACTACAGCCGGCCATTGTTGTAATTTTAATAGCTTCAGTTGGAGGCAAATCTTTATTTCTGTTCACAGTTTCTTGAACTGTATTTTTGGTGATATCTATAAATGCTGATTCTAAAATAGTTCCTGTTTGTAATGCAGCTGGCCTTCCTATATCGCCAGATTCTCTAATACTTTGTACTAAAGGTAATTGGCCTAAAAACGGAACACCTAAATCATCTGCTAAATTTTTAGCACCATCTTTACCAAAAATATAATATTTATTGTCCGGTAATTCTTCTGGTGTGAAGTAGGCCATATTTTCCAATATCCCTAATACAGGTACATTAATGCTTTCTTGTTGAAACATAGCAACACCTTTCTTAGCATCTGCTAATGCAACATTTTGCGGAGTACTAACTACAACCGCTCCAGTTATTGGTAAAGATTGCATGATACTCAAATGTATATCACCAGTTCCAGGAGGAAGATCTATTAAAAGAAAATCTAATTCACCCCAAGCAGCATCAAATATCATTTGATTTAAAGCTTTAGCTGCCATAGGTCCACGCCAAACTACTGCTTGATTTGGTTTAGTAAAAAAGCCTATCGAAAGTATTTTTACACCGTAATTCTCTACTGGCTTCATTTTAGATTTACCATCAACAGTAACAGACAAAGGTCTTTCTGCCTCAACATCAAACATAATTGGTGCAGAAGGGCCATAAATATCTGCATCTAACAAACCAACCTTAAAGCCCATTTTAGATAATGAAACAGCAAGATTAGAGGTCACTGTAGATTTTCCTACACCTCCTTTACCAGATGCAACAGCTATTATATTTTTAATGCCAGGAATTGCCATTCCTTTTATTTCATTTGTTTTTTGAGGTGCCTCTATTTTTATATTAACCTTTACCTTGGCATTTTCATCTAAACCGCTATGTATTGCAGAAATAATATCAGATTCTGCGCGCTTTTTAATATGCATTGCAGGTGTAGTTAATGTTAAATCTACTATCACTTCATTAGCAAAAGTCACAACGTTAGTAACCGCACCACTCTCTACCATATTTTTACCTTCTCCAGAAACAGAAATTGTTTCCAAGGTTTTCAATACAGATGCTTTATCAATCTTCATAATTTGTAATCTCTTAATTAGAATTATTCTAAAGTGCAAATGTACGGGTTAGACATTTAAAAATAAAGCGCTATGGCAGATTAGATTTATGAATATATATAGCTTCTATGTAAATTTAACGTGCTTGAAGATATTACAAAATGAATAGCTGTATCTTTGCAAAAAAATATTAGAATTATGAGTAGAGATGGACGTCGAAACGATAACGCTTCTAACAAGAAAAATAAGCCAAAAGTTGAAACCGTTGATGGTGGTATTAGGCTAAATAAATATATTGCTAATGCAGGAATTTGCTCAAGAAGAGATGCAGACATCTACATAACTGCAGGTAATGTTACAGTAAATGGAAAAACTATAACCGAAATGGGTTATAAAGTAAAGCTTAGTGATGAAGTTAAATTTGACGGTAGAAGCATAACACCAGATAAAAAAGAATACTACTTACTTAATAAACCTAAAGATGTTTTTGTATCTGGCAGTTTAAATGAAAGCGGAATGACTGTTTTAGATATAGTAGGTCGCGCAACAAAAGCGAGATTAAGCCCTATTGGTAAACTTGAAAGAAGCGCAATGGGATTAGTTGTGTTAACAAATGATGGTACACTTTCTAAAAGTTTAGCAAATCCAAGACATGGTATTAGGCAAATTTACCATGTACAGTTGAATAAAGAATTAAGTCAAGTAGATTTAGAAAAAATACGTCAAGGTATCACTTTAGAAGATGGAGAAATTAAAGTGGTTGACATTAGTTACGTAGAAAATAAATCTAAAAGAGAAGTTGGAATAGAAATTAAAAGTACTAAGTCTCATATTGTACAAAGACTATTTAAAAGTCTTAATTACGAGATCAAATATCTTGATAGAGTAGTATTTGGAACTCTAACTAAAAAAGACTTGCCTCGTGGTATGTTTAGACACCTCACGAAGCAAGAAATAATTAATTTAGGAATGATTTAGTAATTAATTGCAGGACAGTTACAATCGTAACGATCTCTTCTTTCATTAAATTTATATCCTATTGTTAACTGATGAAATCCTGAGTTACTTAACACTACAGAATTTGCTTGATAACTATACGTGTAAGCAAACATAAAATTGTTATAGTCTACACCAACAAATGGGGTAATTAACTGAAGCTTTTGGTTACTTACCTCTACACCATCCTGTGTAAACTCAGCGCCCTCAAAACTTCTTCTGTAAGATAAGCCTCCCCAAAGTCTACCAAAGTCCATAGCTTTATAAACTTTCATATTTAAATCTATGCTACGCTCTTGTGTTTCATCTGTTGATTGAAACATAATTGAGGGTTCATAACTCCAATCACTTCCATAAGGACTAATTGTATACCCTGCAGAAAGCAAATAACGTCTTTGGTTGTTAGATTCTAAATCTTCTGTAAATATATCTCTATTTGCAGGTAAGGCATTCTTAACTGTTAAATGAGAGAAAAAGTCTAAAAAGTAATATGAAACACCAAAGTCTAAATTAAAATAAGTATCAGTTTGTTCTATTCCTGTAACAATTGGGTCAAACATTGTAAAAGTACTTTCATCCAAACGACCTTGAATAGCACCTATACTTAATCCAAAAGATAATTGATTTAAATCAATTTCATTCCTAGATAATAATAAATGATATGCAAATGTTGCGTAAGCACCAGTTTGAGAAAAGTTACCATTACTGTCGTTAAATAAAATACCACCGACACCAATTTTATCTGTGATTCGACCATTTAAAGATAGTGTTTGTAAACTCGGAGCATCTTCAACATCAAACCATTGTTGTCTAGCTGTCAATCTAACTTTACTAGCATTTGAAGCACCAGCCATAGACGGATGCAACAAATATAAATTATCAGTTAAATAATCTGAATAAACAGGAATTCCTTCTTGTGCGTTCACAAAAAATGAACCTGATATTAGCATTAGTAAAGCTAATGCACTTTTAATTTGAGTTGTCATATAAAAAATTATCGTTTCAATGTAAAGTTAGCTCTGAACTCCTGTATGGATCCGTCAGCCGGCTCCACGAACTCGACGCTGAACCAGTAGTCGTCGCTAGGAAGCA